>NZ_JAQPZO010000007.1:0-112755 GCF_037619445.1 Exiguobacterium sp. USCH10
ATGTATTAGGCACGCCGCCAGCGTTCGTCCTGAGCCAGGATCAAACTCTCCAAAGAATTTGATATAGCTCTTAAATTGACGAAGCTTGCGCTTCATTCAAAAATTGTAAAACTTTTTTGCCTCATCGTTCAGTTTTCAAAGTTCGTCTGCCGCTCTTGGCGACTAAATGATAATAACATTTAATTCTTTTTGATGTCAACAACTTTTTTGTTTGTTCAACGTTTGTCGCTGGCAACAGAGATAACTATATCACCTGCTTTTTAATCTTGCAAGCATTATTCTAAAAAAACTTTTGATTATTTTTCGTATCTTCATAAAGTTTGAATCTCAACTTCTAAAAGGAAGAACAGATTACTTTAAAGAATACACTTATATCTAATAACGACTATCAACCGATAAGGAGTCACATTCATGATCCAACACGATTTACAAAAACCAAAAAAGCGCTCCCCGTTTAGAATATGGTCTGGTACACAAGTATACACAATGAAGCGACGATTGGAATGGATAACAGATAAACGACAATACGTCTCGAAACAAAACATTGAACCAATGCCTTATCTCATCTTCACACACCGAACTCCCCTCTATCGACAGCTACGCGATGTAGACATGGAAGTTCAACATAATAAAGTCACGAATCTAAAGATCGCAATCGCAAACCTAAACGGAGCCATCCTAACACCGAACGACGTCTTTTCTTATTGGAAGATGATCGGAAAGCCCACCAAACGAAAAGGGTATGTCGATGGCATGATTCTGCATTACGGAAAGGTCACCTCAGGAATCGGTGGTGGCTTATGCCAACTATCTAACCTCATTTATTGGATTACACTTCATAGTCCATTGACTGTAACTGAGCGTTATCGTCATAGCTACGACGTGTTTCCTGACTATCGAAGAGACCAACCATTCGGAAGTGGCGCTACATGCTCTTACAATTATCTCGATCTACAAATTACAAATCAAACCGCACAAACGTATCAACTCCTTCTATATATAGAGGGAGATTATCTCGTAGGTGAATGGCGCTCTACCATCCCGAATAAAGAGCAGTATCGTATATACGAAGAAAACCACCATTTCACACGTGAGTGGTGGGGAGGGACAATACGACACAATCAGATTTTCAGAGAGGTTACTTCAATGAATGGGACTCATCTCCGAAATGAATTCATTACAGAGAATCATGCCATCACGATGTATGATCCTTTCCTACCCGAAAATACTGCATACAAAAAAGCCGACTCTTAATGGAAGAGCCGGCTTTTCAAATGAACTTATGCGTGTGGTAAGAACATGAAGTATGCCAAGAAGATGATTAACATCCCATACATGATTGGATGAATTTCTTTCGTTTTCCCTTTCGCGATCATCATGAGTGGGTAAAGGATGAACCCAAGCCCAATTCCTGTTGCGATTGAAGATGTCAAAGGCATCATAATGATCGTCAAGAAAGCTGGTACGGCGATTTCGATTTTCTTCCAATCGATATCAAGAAGAGCCGAAGCCATGAGCACACCGACAATGATTAATGCAGGAGCCGTAACCGGCGCTGTTACAACCGCCAAGAGAGGTGAGAAGAACAATGCCAAACCGAAGAACAATCCTGCGAACACCGCCGTCAAACCTGTACGTCCACCTGCAGCAACACCAGCTGACGATTCAACATATGAAGTCGCTGTAGATGTTCCGAAGATCGCACCCGCTACCGTTGCTGTCGAATCAGCCATTAACGCCTTACTTGCGCGCGGTACTTTGTTTTCTTTCATGATTCCTGCTTGACGCGCCACGGCAACGAGCGTACCAGCCGTATCAAAGAAATCGATGAAGAAGAACGTTAAGATGACAATCAGCATTTGGAGCGTGAATACGTCACTGAAGTTGATGAACGCTTGACCAAATGTTGATGACATGCTCGGTGGCATTGACACCACATCAGAGATTGCCGTCGGAGTCGGAACGAGACCGAAGATCATACCAACGATTGCTGTCAACAACATCCCGATGAAGATTCCACCTTTTACATCACGCGCCATGAGCAAGGCACTGACAACAAGTCCAAATACAGCGAGAAGTGTTGTGCCCGTTCCAAGTGAACCGAGACTTACGAGTGTCGCTTCGTTCGCTACAACAATCCCTGCATTCTTCAATCCGATGAAAGCGATAAAGAAACCAATCCCTGCTGCGACCGCCATTTTGAGTGGCGCTGGAATCGCGTTAACAATTGTTTCGCGAATACCAGAAAGCGTCAATACGATGAAGAAGAGACCTGATACGAGTACACCCGACAAAGCCGTTTGCCACGGTACACCCATTCCGATAACAACGCTATATGCGAAGAACGCGTTGAGGCCCATGCCCGGCGCAATCGCAATCGGATAGTTCGCTAAAAGTCCCATTGTCAATGAACCGACTACTGCAACAAGTCCAGTTGCGACGAAGACCGCCCCTGTATCCATCCCCGCTGCCCCGAGAACGTTTGGGTTCACGAAAAGGATGTACGCCATTGCGAGGAACGTTGTGAATCCTGCAATCAACTCAGTGCGGACACTCGTCCCAAGTGCTGTGAGTTGGAAGTAACGATCAATCCGACTCGTTGTAGGTTGTTGCTGTTCTTGCTTGAGCTGTGTGCTCATTTGTTTTCCTCCTTGTACTCGCCGTAAAACGAGAAAAGGCCCCCGGCAAATGACCGAGGACCCCACGCGAAACATACGAGGGCATACACCCTCATCTATGTCTCGCCGTAGTGAAATCATTTAAGGTGATTTCGTAGAGACTCTCGGGCCATATCCCCGACATTATACGGCAAAATATTTTATAATTGTTCGGTTATAATAAGAACGTTCTTATCGTATCAGCGTGAAAATAGAATGTCAACTAAATTCACGGATTTTACATCTAAAAAAAACGTTAATGTTCGGTTTTAAGACAAAACAGAGGGTGTGAACCCTCTGTTTGGCTTATTCCCATTCGATTGTTGCAGGTGGCTTAGACGTAATGTCATACAGCACACGGTTGACGTGGCTGACTTCATTGACGATACGGACAGAGATTTTCTCAAGTACATCCCATGGAATGCGCGCCCAATCAGACGTCATCCCATCAATTGATGTAACAGCACGGACGCCGACTGCATAGTCGTACGTACGCTCATCACCCATAACTCCAACTGAGCGAATCGGTGTGAGAACCGTGAAGTATTGCCAGATATCTCGTTCAAGACCTGCCTTCTTCACTTCTTCGCGCAAAATTGCATCTGATTCACGGACAATTTCGAGTTTCTCTTCCGTGATTTCACCAAGTACACGAATTCCTAGACCCGGGCCTGGGAATGGCTGGCGCCACACGATATAGTCAGGAAGACCGAGCTCAGTACCGAGCGCACGGACTTCATCTTTAAAGAGCGTGTTGAGTGGCTCGATCAGTGTGAAGTTCATGTCTTCTGGCAATCCACCGACATTATGGTGTGATTTGATCGTTTGCGCTGTATCTGTCCCACTCTCGATAATGTCTGTATAGAGCGTTCCTTGTGCGAGGAAGTCCATATCGACAAGTTTCGATGCTTCTTCGTCGAATACATAGATGAACTCGTTTCCGATAATCTTACGTTTTTGTTCAGGATCCGACACACCAGCCAACTTCGTCAAGAAACGTTCCTGCGCATCGATTTTAATGACCTTCATGTTAAACCCGTCAGCGAACGTCTTCATGACGCTATCTGCTTCTCCTTTACGAAGGAGACCGTGGTCGACGAACATACATGTCAATTGATCACCGATTGCGCGATGCACGAGTGCCGCAACGACAGAAGAGTCGACGCCACCTGAAAGGGCACAAAGTACTTGCTTGTCGCCGACGATTTCACGAATCTTTTCGACTTCGAGGTCAATAAAGTTTTCCATTGACCATTCACCTTTAGCACCACACACTTCATAGATGAAGTTTTTCAAGATGTCGTTCCCATACTCCGAGTGACGAACCTCTGGGTGATATTGAACACCATACATTTTCAACTCATCGTTTTTAATCGAAGCGACCGGGCAAGATGGGTTCGTTCCGTCAACGATGAATCCTTCAGGTGCTTCCATGACGAGGTCGCCGTGGCTCATCCAAACTGTATGTTCAACAGGAAGTCCATTATAGATGGCTGATGCTTCCGGCGTTGAGAACAATGTCGCTTTTCCATACTCACGGTGTGCAGCACGTTCGACACGACCACCGAAATGATGCGTCATGAGCTGCATGCCGTAACAGATTCCGAAGATTGGAATACCTAATTCGAAAATTTCCGGGTCACAACGATATGCACCTTCTGCGTATACGCTGTTCGGTCCACCAGAGAAGATGATGCCGACTGGGTTCAATTCGCGAATCTCCGCTGCAGTCATTTTATGTGAATGCAACTCACTGTATACGCCAAGGTCACGGACACGACGCGTGATCAACTGGTTATACTGTCCACCAAAATCGAGCACCAAAATCATTTCTTGTTCTACTTTCACGAAATTTCCACCTTTCTGCCTTCTCCTCAAAAAAAGGACGAGCCTCTCCCCAGATTATCCAAACCGAAGAAGAAGCACGCCCTTTTCTTTGTATGCGAAACGTGCTCCTTCATAGTCGGTCCATTTACGGTGGTCCGGTAGAGACTCTCGCGCCAATTCACGAGTATATACGAAGGAATGCCATGTTCAATTATCTAACTAATGCGTCTATCTTACTTGATGCATCCCGTCACTTCAACTCATAATTCTGCGAATCATGATTTTCCAATATTCTTTATATTTTGAATTCGGTTCTTGTTCGGCATAAACCGCTTGCTCGAACAAGGCCGTCAAGCGCGTCATGTCGTTCGTTTCGTAATAGGCATCGACTTCTTTGGCAAGCTCCGACGGCGTACGCCCTTCGACTTTAAATCCGTTCGCACGAAGTCGCTTCACTAAATAGCGATGCATCGATACGAGACTACCATCTGTGAGCGGACGGCTCATCCACCAGACGTACATGATTTGCCGCTCAATGATTTTCCGGTTCCAAATGACAACGGCCACGAGGAAAAGAATGACGATCCATCCCCATACCGGGATACTGCGAGACTCTTCTTGTGCCTCACCTGTTGTGACATCATCGATTAACAAATCTTCTTGAGGACGATTTTGTGCGTTGTTGTCTTGCGTCGCCTGCGGATCATTCGTTGCCGGTGTCGTATCATCTGTGTCCGTTTCTCGTTCCATCTGTAGTAAGTTCGCATCTGAGAAGCTGATCGTCGCCTCTAACGGGACCCAACCTGCTCCTTCGATAAAATACTCGACCCATGAATGGGCGTGACGGTTACGAATCGTATGCTCTTCCTCACCTTGAACAACTCCTCGCGTATCACCCATTGTAAATCCTTTTACCCAACGTGTCGGGATTCCATTCGCACGTAATAAGACGGCTGCTGACGTAGAGAAGTTATCACAATATCCAATCTGCGTGTCGAACAAGAATTGGTCTACATAATCGGTTTCCCCTTCTGGTTGCGCGACATTTTCCGTATCGTATTGAAATTCTCCGTTTCGGAAATACGCTTCTACCGCTTCTGCTTTCTCATTTGGAGTTTCACTTTCAGCGGTAATCTCCGAAGCCAAGTCACGTACACGATCCGGTAAAGAATCTGGTAGTTGTAAATAGACCTGTTCTTCCTCTTCTGTCAGCGAGCTCACTTCTTCATTTAAAGCAAGCTGTTCTTCCGAGAAAGCTGGTACACTGTAGCGAAGTTGAATCGTTCGCGGTGTGGCTTGGTTTTCGTTTTCAAACACAATTTTCCCAGACGGTTGAATTGTGATGGTCTCGTTCGGAAAAGCTTGTTCCACATCACCGACCAAAAACTCTGTTCCGGACTCCGTCTCCGCTGCTTGTGGGTATTCCCCACCATACGGAACGAACGTCTGTCGGCGTTCAAATCGGAGGAGTGCTTGTTCCGGAGTCGTATCTACATCTGAGTCCACTAACTGCCCACGGTTATAATCAGAATCAAGCACTGGTGCCTCAATCCAACCTTTCCCTGTGTAAATGGCTTTTGATTCAATTCGCCAATAACGAGCTGGGACACCTCGCGCAATAAAGACAATGCCGTCATCCTGTTCAAACGGACCACCTAGCGCCTCATCGTTCACACCATATCCGACCCGACCAGGTCCGTTCCCGTCACCTTCTGTTGTCGCATTCCGGAAACTCGTCGTAATTCGATCGGACCAATCTCCTTCTAATGTCGGGGAGGCACTCGCAAGCGCAACGACGACACTGAGAAGCAAACCGATACTGACGAATCGTACGAGCGATTGACTTGGACGCTTCGCTAAATCCGTGACAAATAGTAATAGAAGTGAGGTGACGATCGCATAAAGGATATTTCCTTCTCCGTCATACAGTGTCCACGTGTCGAAATAAGCCATGACACCGAGCGTCGAAACAATCATCCCAAGTGCGAATCCGTAACTCGGGTATGTTCGTCCGACAAGGATGGCAAATAGTAGACCGATGAGCGCCATTGCAGAGAAGAAAATCGCCTCGCTTGGTAACTCACCGCTTATGACGCCCATAAAATCTTCCATCCATATGCCAAACCAGTCGAAAATACTTCCGTGATAGACGTATAACACAACTAGGAAATTGAGAAGGGAGATTCCAAGAAATGCACTCCACGGGAGAAGACTGACGAACATTGGGACAATCAAAAGGAAATAAAACGGCCAACTTACATCGAACGTTGTACTTCCAACAATCGGCTCAATCCAAAAAGACAATAAGTAGGCGGCGAGCACTGTATATACAATCCGTGTGATCCACGTCTTCATCCCGTCACCTCATTTACAGCTGTGTATAAGTGATAACTACCTTGCGTTTCATGCATGAGCTCTCGAATCGAAGTCGTTTCAAACGGACTGATCAGAATCAAGTCCCCTGTTTGTTGAGGCAAGTTTTGTTTCACACGCTCGACAAGACGCCCCTCCGCTTCAGGAGTCGCAGTCAACAGATAGTGTCCGACTTCTGCACTTTGATCCGGAAGATGGAATAAACGGACCTGTTCTTCAATGACATATAGCTCAAACGGCAAGTTCTTTCGTTCCAACTGTCGAATCGCACCAACGAGCAAGGACAACGAACGTTCAAACGCCTCCTCATACCCGGCAGAGACTGCCGGGACGAATACGAGCGAAAGTTTCTTTTCTTGCTCTTGGTCAAATGTTTTTGTCATCAAATTCCCACGTCGAGCGGATGCTTTCCAGTCAATCCGACCAATTCGGTCCCCTGCCGCGTATTCACGGACACCGCTCGTCGTATTGGCCACTTCCGTATAAGTACGCATTTGACGATATTGTTCGCCGCGTCCTCCGACATGTTCATCCCGCGGAAGGTCGAACGGAAGTTCAGCAGGTGACACTTCTACGACCGTTTCGATTCGCAACGTCCGTTTCCGGTCGAATAAACCAAACACATCGCGTACATGAAGAACCGTTCGGTCAAAGACATGAATCCCCCGCTTAATCGCATTGACTTCGTAATGGACCACTTCGGCGCGTCGAAAGAAACGGTCTACCGGTACGATGATTGTCCTGTCTTCATCAATCAATCGTTGTGGCAGTCGTTCTTCTAACGTCACCATTCCAATCAAAAAAGGATATTTTCGTTCGATTCGTAACTCGATGTCCATTGATTGACCCGAGACGAGACGTTTCGTCGTGACTCGTCGTGACACATTTGCCGCAGTGACCGGATAAATCATAAAGAGCGTCCAATAAACCGTCAATACCACGAACGACCACCATAATGTCGAAGCAACGATACTCCCTTCGATACGGGCAAATGCGTATAACCCGAATGCCGCCGCCCATACAACGAACAGCTTCATCCAGTTTTTCATACCTCGTTGACCTCACGATCCAACGGGACAGGCAACGTATCAAGCCAACCTTGAATCAATTGATTTGGTGTTTTTCCTTTATAACGTGCTTCCGCCGTCAACAAGACGCGATGTCCAAGCACACTCGTCGCCATCGCCTTGACATCATCCGGTAACACAAAGTCACGATTATGAATATACGCCCACGCCTGCGCCGCTTTCATCAACGCAAGCGTAGCTCGTGGACTGCCACCTAAATACGTATGGGGATCCTTCCGTGACTCATGCACCAATCTTACGATGTATTGTTTGACGGCACTCGATACATGGACCTCTCTCACTTCACGTTGCATGAGTTCTACTTCTTGTTTTGTAATGACACTATGAAGCGCCTCAAGCGGCTCGTTCTTTTCAAAACGACTTAAGAGTGCGATTTCTTCATTGAATGTCGGGTACCCCATCTCGATTTTGAGTAAGAAGCGGTCCAACTGTGCTTCCGGTAATGGATATGTCCCTTCATGCTCAATCGGGTTTTGTGTCGCCATGACGAAAAATGGTGAAGGTAACACTTTCAACTCACCGTCTACCGTTACACTCCGCTCCGCCATTGCCTCGAGAAGAGCGGACTGCGTTTTTGGTGAAGTTCGGTTAATTTCATCCGCCAAAATAATATTGCCCATGAGCGGTCCCGGACGATATTCGAACTCTCTCGTTTTTTGGTTATACATCGAGATTCCCGTCAAGTCTGACGGCAACATGTCTGGCGTGAATTGAATCCGTTTAAAATCTAAGTCGATTGCCCGGCTAAACGTACGAACGAGCATGGTCTTCCCGACACCCGGTACGTCTTCTAAAAGAACATGCCCGCCTGCCAACAAGGCAGTCAGGCTCTTGGCGATGACTTCTTCTTTTCCGACAATCACAGTTTCAATGGCAGTTATAATCGATTGGACAGTAGGACGGTACATGACGGATTCCCCTTTTTCTCTGAATCTAGGATGACTTGAAGTTAGAATGTTCTGACTTTATTGTGACATAAGAGCATGTCGAAATGAAAGAAATACTACATGCAAATACGCTCCTTATTCCTTTACCCAAAAAACGTGCTCGTTCTTTAGAAAAACGGGCACGTTTGTGGATTATTCAGGACGCTTCACATCAAAAAGTTCACCGAGTGTTGCATAACTATTCCCGGCCATACGGCTGACCGGCGCCAACTGTCTCGCATCGATTCGTCCATGTTCATATAATTCTCGCTCAATGTGAAAGCGGACAATCCGTGCAATCAACAAGTCTGCTGTCGTTTGTCCTTCATGTTCAATTGGTATATGTTGATGTAAGACGCATTCAAATCGAATTTTTGCTTCTTTGATTCCTGGAGTCGCAATCACGTCGCTCGGTTGAATTGCGAACGTTGTACGTGACAGCTCACTCTCATCAGCGTCAAGATTCGCAGCCGTCTCATTCACATCGTGAACATTCGTTTCGTCCACAACATGGATGACAAGTTCTTTAGTCGTGATTGCGTTTCGTGCTGTATCTTTCATCACACCATTTTTTCGTTGAATAGAAACGGAAACGAGAGGCGGATTGGAAGCGACTACGTTGAAATAACTGAATGGAGCAGCATTGATCACGTCCTCATTACGTGTCGTTACAAAAGCGATTGGTCGCGGTACAATACTGCCAATCAAAAACTTATACGTGTCCCGCTCAGTTAAGGCGGACGGTTCAATGGATAACATTTAGTCACGCTCCTCGTTTTTTATCTTAAATTCAAGATAATAATTTTTGACGACCTTGTCAACGAAGAGAAGATTGAGACGTGTATGTTTTAATCATTTCGGGTAAATCGCTTTATGTGCTAGATATGCACATCACGTAAGCAAATTAATTCAATTTCCTTTCCCTTTTTCATAAAATGCAGGGCAAGGAAAAGATGACCTAGCGTTTTTTATGTTCAAGGAAGGAAGTAGAATGAATGATCAGCAAGTGGATTGAACAACTGAACAGTCGTCAAATACTTAGTATTTTATATAGCGTATGTGGATTTAGTCTCATTTTGACCGCAATCGGAGCCTGGTTTGTTCGAGATGGAAATGTATCTACTCTCGAACTTACCGCCCTTCGATGGATTTGGATGATTGGTCTCATCATGTTTATAAGCGCCATTCTATTGATTGGTCGACCACTCATTAAACGAATGGCCGATCAAAACAGTAGACTCAAAACGAAAAAAGAGAAGCTCGAAAACGTGATTAAAGAATCAAAATTGAATGAAATGAACCTCCAATACCGTAATGAACTGATTGAAGTATTGGCATCAAAAGAATCATTATTTGATTACTCATCCGTCATCGAAAAAATCGTATTACTCACGAAGTCTGAATTTGGCGCCTTGTTGCTCACAAAAGACGGAGAAATCACGTCTGTCGTACCAAAAGAAATGACGGAAGATCAGCAAGAGAGTCTTAAAAAGGAATCACTGCTCCTGAAACGTGTCATGATTTCTAAATCTCCTGCAGCTACGTCAAAGCGGGTCGTCGATGCCTTGCACACGTATCCGTATTATATTTACGAAACGGTCATTCCAATTATGGACCCGTCAGATAACAGCCTGATTGGTTGCCTATATTTGGCCCGTTACGATGAACAATATGACGCAAGTGAAAAGTCTGAACTGAATGCATTTGCTAGTCAGCTCGCCATTTCACTGCTTCGGATGCAGCTTTATCGTCAGATGCAACAAGATCGAAAAGAAACCGCTCAATTGATCAATTCAGTGCGTGAAGCCATTTTATACGTGAACTATGAAGACGACACTGTCGTTGGAAATCGCGCGTTTATTCGCATGTTTGATGACCTTCACTTCGACTATAAAGGATATGAAGAATTGTCAGCGATTGATATCGATATCGAGCAACTCGCAGAACGTGTGGATCAGCACGAACAATTCGTTCGTTACTTCGAACGCGTCTTTTCACAAGATACGCCCGAGGACGGACTTACGATTTCAATCAATCAAGGCGACTGTTTCATTCAGCTTTATGCCGAAAGCGTCTATCGTGATCGTCGACTTCGTGGAACCATGCTTGTGCTACGTGACGTCACTGCTGAGACTGAGGTAGATCGAATGAAGTCAGAGCTCGTTTCGACCGTATCGCACGAACTTAGAACTCCCCTTTCTTCAATCTATGGCTTTACGGAGCTTATGTTGTCACGTGATTTGAAAGAAAATCGACGAGAACTTTATTTGAAAACGATTCATGATGAGGCGAAGCGATTATCTTATCTCGTTAATGATTTCTTGGACCTTCAAAAGATGGAGTCTGGGAAACAAACATTTGAATGGGAACCAGTCGATTTGTATAAACTCGCCAAAGACAGTGTCACGTTTTATCAAGAAACGACTGATCAACATGAATTGTTTATCGACGCCGATCCTGAAGAGAATTTTATAATCGATGCAGACTTAGAAGGAATGCGTCAGTTGCTCGGCAACTTATTAAGTAACGCCATCAAATACTCACCAGACGGGGGGAATATCCTCGTATCACTTGAACGAGTAGACGAACAAGTCGTGATGAAAGTGCGCGATCATGGAATGGGCATTCCAAGCGCCTCTCTCCCTCATCTCTTTGGAAAGTTTTATCGTGTCGACAACTCAGATCGTCGTAAAATCGGCGGTACCGGGCTCGGGCTCGCAATCTGTAAAGAAATCGCTAAAGCACACGATGGTCAACTTCACGTGGAGTCGGTCTACGGAGAAGGAAGTACCTTCATCTGTGAGTTACCAACTTCAAAAGAACACATCATGCAATAACACGGTCAATCAGACCGTGTTATTTTTGACGATTTTTTCAGAAAAATCGGAAGGAGTTCTTTTACAAAATATAGAAAGCTACAAAAAGTGAATTATGAGTATGCATTGAGCCATACCCTATGTATTTATTTTTGCACGTTTTAAAGCGAAAACAAGATATACTGAATATAAAGAGATTGTTAGATCGGAGGGCTTGCCATTGGATCATCGTGACCCACCTTTTTCAGAAATTGGAGACTTTAAACAATGGGGGCGTTTTGAAATCGATGTCCCTCACATAGGGGAGCAGGCGAAGTTCCAAAAAGCTGCCGCATTAGTTCGAAAACATATTCCATTGCGACTTGGTGGATTTTATATTATTGCGAGCGAAGAGCAAATTTTGCACAGTGGCTCATATGAAGGAAATCTTCAAAAACACTTCATTCATTTATTGCAGCAAGTCCACAACGGTCATTTAACAGATGAACGTCTTGTTCAAGAACAAGTCTGGACGGTGCATTATTTTACAACGCCATAAAAAAGAACTCGAAATCGGTACGCTTACTGATTTCAAGTTCTTTTTTATTTATTCCCAACGTGACATAATCGCTACAGTTTTTTCATAATACTCTGTAGCCAGCTTATATTTTCCTGTGTTTCTCAACTCTCTCGATAACCACAAAGCGTATTTATGCGTATAGTATTCATCGTACGCTTCAAAATAGTCCACTGCTCTTTTTAAACTTTCAATGAAAGCATTGTGATCTTCAAGTTTGTACTTATTCAAATAAATATCAAAATGATAACGAAATTCTATTAAATTACCTTCATTCCCCTTTAACTCATAACCTGTTTCTAACCACTTCATGATTCCTTCGATATTTTGTTGAGCTACATTTACTTCAAGTAGAGACATGACACTCAATAACTTACTCTTTTTATCTTCTTTCAAATTGAAACCATCCAAAAAGTATTGTTGAGCTTTTTCTTGATCCCCAATGAGAAAATGAATGTCTCCTATATTGTTATACAGCATCCCAAAATAATTATTTAATCTAGCGGTCTCAGCGACTTTTGCAGCTTTTTCATAATGCTCAAGAGCTGTAGTGTAACGTTTACGACGCTTAAATGACAGACCAATAATCATATGTGACTCAATGATTCGTTCTAAACAAAAATTGTCCTGAAAATATCCTATTGAAGCTCGTACATTTTCAATAGCTTGCAAATAATCAGTAAATCGATGATATAATGCACCGATGATATAATGCATATCTGCTACTTCCCAGTCGGGCATATTTGTATTTTTCAATCTTTGTCCAATTTGTTCTAACAAATTTATTATCGTCTCTCGATCTGCTGTTTGATATTGAAACATATACAGACAGTGAATAATGTCATATCTTAATCTATTATCAAAATCTAGTTGATCTTCAATCCACCCTACTTCAATTAAATAATTCGAATTACCTTTCGGCGTCATGCCAAATCTAGCCAATGTAATCATAAGTGTTATATATAATTCTTTAGACTGCAGTACTACAGGATTCGTTTTATATTCTTCTATTTTTTTTAAATAATTTTCCTCTTTCCGAGATAAAATTGCTTCTTTTAAAATTTCTCTAATTTCAAATTTCACCTGATGTACTTTTTCGCTAAAGTCGTAATATAGAGGGATGTCTAATTCTAATCTTTCAAAGATCAATTCTAATACGGTTTCGCTTGGAGAAGTTTGGTTATTCTCGATTTTACTTAAATAGGAAATAGAGCATATGCCTCTAGCGAGAACGGACTGCTTCATATTTTTTCTCATGCGCTCTACTTTAATAACGTTTCCGTAATTATGTTCCATGTCAATTAGTAACTCCCTTAGTACTAAAGTATTTTAAGTTTCTTTAATAATAGGCTTTTTGTCACGTATTGAAGAAACTGATTAGAAAATGGTCTAAATAACAGTACTTTTTGACGATGATTTTCCCAACCTGTTCGTCCCCTTCATTAATAGAAAGCATGATAATATTGAACTAGTTAAAAGACTTCTATTGAATGCTTTAGTATTTTTTGACTAGTCTATTGACCATTAACTATGAATAAGGGGTGAACTCACAAATGGGAAAATTAAGCTTTCTACTCGCGGAAGACTACATTAAACCTAAAATTTACTTTAAGTCAAAACAAGCATCAACTATGAATGACATATTTACTTCTGAAGATAAAAAGTATTTTTCAGGTTTAGAAAATCTGACCCCATTGTTGAATGCTCCTAGAGGTTTTATTGTAAACGCTTTTCAAATTGATTACTATCAATCCTTACCTCGACTAATGGCTAGATCTTTAAAAAAGTGTCACTCATTTAAAAAGTTATACATTTTAGGACCAGAATTATCTCTTTCCATTCTAAAAAGAAGTACTAAAACCATTTACGAAACACAGTATAATGACTATGAGTATATTAACGTAGAGCAAGATGCTGACTTCGTTACAAGTCAATGCAAAAAATTAATTCAAGAAGGACACATTTTATACATCCTTCCTGAAACAAACGTTTGTTGGAAACCACAACATAAAATCGAGTCTGCTGATCTTTCTCATTCACTCTGTAGCACATTATTAAGCCAACAACTACAAGTCCCTATCTTAGCAACAGCTCATGAGAACGGATCTGATAAAGTTATAATCTTCCCGTCAGACTCTCCGGATTCATATAGTGGCGAGCTGGAAAGTCGTGTCTACGCACAATCCGAAGCTTTATGTCACTTACTAGAATCTACAAAAATATAATTCACATGCACCTTCGACATACTAGGAATTACAGCTTCATCGAATAAACAACTAATCTAATGGAGGTTATTCAAATGAAAAAAATTACAGGAGTATTATTCTTAGCAACGGCTGTTTTACTTTTAGGGAGTGCAGTCAAACCGTTGGCAGATGAAATGCCACGCATCGTCAAGGTTGAACAACCTATTAAATCATACGCAGATGAAATGCCACGTATCGTTAAAGTTGAGCAGCCTGTCAAATTATTTGCTGATGAAATGCCGCGCATCGTTAAGGTTGACGCTCCTATCATCCTTTTCGCAGACGAAATGCCACGTATTGTATGACAATGTTTTAAAAAAAAATAAAAACATACAATCCTTTACATTAATCATCTTAGACGCCTCGTGCGTCTTTTTTATTTGTAAAAGTCCTTTATATTTCAAAAAAAAAGATAAATAAATTAAATATTAATGCCCATTTTTTTCTTTATTATCTATATAATAATAGTGATTTGTTGATCGAATAATGAAAAGTTCAACTATTATTCTGCAAAGGAGTCACTATTTTGAAAATGTTAAAGTCTAAATTACATACAAAATTGTTTATCAGCTCGACACTCATCGTCTCGGCTGTTACATTTACACCATTTGATTTCCAATCTCCATCTTCTCTTAATCATCGTGTTGAAGCAGCAACGAAATATTACACAACGACCGTCAATTTAAATCTTCGTAAGATGGCATCGACTTCGGGAACGATTTTGACGACGATTCCGAGTGGAAAAACCGTCACGTATATCAGTACATACGGATCATGGTATCGTGTTTCCTATAACGGAACTGTCGGATATGTGTCTTCTCAATATCTTAAAACATATCAGCCGACCACTGTGAAAACCTACACGACAACAGCAAATTTGAATCTTCGTAAAATGGCATCGACTTCAGGCACGATTTTAACGACGATTCCGAGTGGAAAAGAAGTGATTTATCTCAGTACATATGGCTCGTGGTATCGCGTGTCTTACAACGGAACAATTGGGTATGTGTCTTCCCAGTATGTCAAAGTCACATCTTCCTCTACGATTACGCCAGATTCAACAGCAACCTACTATACTACCGCAAACTTGAATCTTCGCAAGATGGCATCGACTTCAGGTACGATTTTACTAACTATTCCTTCAGGCAGTGCTGTGACGTATCTGAGCACGTATGGTTCTTGGTATCGCGTTACTTATAAAGGTGTCACGGGCTATGTTTCTTCCCAGTATGTAACAACATCTAGCGGAGGGGATACGGATACGTCTCAAAAAACAGTCGTCATCGATGCGGGGCATGGTGGGAATGACCCTGGTGCTGTATATGGGTCGGTATACGAAAAAGTCATTGCCCTTGATATGGCGAAGCGATTGATGAGTACGTTGACGAACACCTATGACTACAACGTCAAATTGACCCGCTCGACCGATACGTATCTTTCCTTATCAGAACGCGTCTCATTGAGTAAATCATATAAAGCGGATGTTTTCGTTAGTCTCCATGCAAACTCATCTGTGTACAGCTCTGCACATGGACATGAGGTGCTCGTGCCGACAACGGAAAGCTACACGACAAATCCATACGTTTCTGCGAGTCGATCGCTTGGTTCTTCGATTAATAAAGAGATTGGTTCACGTATTTCGGCCGTTCAAAACCGTGGCGTGAAATACCAAAACGTATATGTTGTCGGAAAAAATGTCGTTCCTTCCACACTTGTTGAGTATGGCTTTATCAGTAACTCAAATGATCGAGCCTATTTGACGAATGCGACGAATCGTCAACAGATGGCGAATGCGACAGCGACCGGTATTCATCAGTTCATGCGTTCTTATTACTAACAAAAAGGAACTTAGCATTCACCGCTAAGTTCCTTATTTTATGTTCACTTCCCAAATCATGTGAGGTGCACCAGGACCCCAGTAATGTTCAAGAGTCAATGAAGGTTCACCAAATTGTTTTCGCCAATAAGCCTGTGCACTAGGGAAGCCCGCGTCCAAATAGAAGACGTGTTTCTTTCTCGCAAGGATTTCTCGTTTCATTTCCTCTAATAGAAAATGCCCGACTCCTTGACGTTGCATACGAGGAAGGACATAGACGCTCCCGAGTTCGATGGCACAACGCTTTATTTCCAAGTTGCCCGATATAATATCGTTTGGAGGCAGCAAAGCCCCCGCTCCGATAAGGATTCCCTCCTGCTCAACCACATACAGTTGAACTTGATCGTCATCAAAGTGGTCCTGAATGGTCGTATTCAGGCGCGCCACTTCTTCATCGAGCAAATCGGCATCTTCAAAACGCTCTCGTCGAATCAAGTCACTCAAACTCTCCATAAATAAGCGCTGTAAGGATTTCACGTCTGATTGTTCGAGTGCGCGAAAGTCCAAGACGTCCACTTCCTTTTCTCTTTTTTTGTTTTACTCTTTACCCTCGCGAATCCGATGCGTAACACTCGGGTACGAAGGAATGAATTCTTCGAGCGGCTCGTAATTCAACTTCCCATAGGTTTTCCATAACACTAAAATCGCTGCAGTCCACAACGTGATCATTAAATGAATTAAGCCGATGGGATACCCTTCTTCTGCATCGAAGCCTACCATCACGAACATGACATTGAACATCGTGTGCATGAGAAAGGCGGACCACAAATTGCGCGATGATCCATTGTATACCCAGCTAATCAGAATCGAATAAGCCATGACAGACAACCCATATGCCCAAAACGGCAAATTTGCCTGACCAGTACCAGTCATAAGAAAGAGCGGTGTATGCCAAATCGCCCAAATTCCCCCTAGCACTAAACTTGCCACTAGTGGGGACAGTCTCGACTGCAACGCATCAAGCAAATAACCTCGCCAGCCGTATTCTTCTTGTAGCGTCCCACCGAGGAAGAGCATATATAAAAAGTAAGGGGCAATCCAACACGGTTCACGAGCGATTAACGCACCACTCCGGTCCGTCCACCAATACGCGACAAGGAATATGAATGGAATCAATCCGAACGGGATTGCGTACGTTTTCCAACTCATTCTCACTTGAATACTTTTTTGAAGAATATGCCTGATCCCTGCTACACCCTGAAGTCGATACATCGTCAACACACCGGAAAGACTCGGTCCAAACGCTCCGATAATGACGATTGCCATAATCGGTAAATCGGTCCACCAATAGAGGCTCACCCAGACAATCCATGAATAGCTGAACGCAATCAATAAAAAGTAAAGAATGTATTTGTTTTTATACATCGTCAGCACCCCTTCAGCAACTTAGTACCCGTTATTTAACGCAAAGAATAGCATTTCAATATTTTTATATGTAATTGACACGATTCCGCATATAATAAACTGAACGTACTACAAATAAACCCTACGAGGTATGGATACTATGGAAGAGATTAGCACACAGACCATGAGTCACAACGGATTTCTAATGACGCTCGCCTTTATCATCGCTAGCGTATCTGCCTTAATGGCACTCGAGTTAGCGAAACGGGTCACGGGAGGATCGACCTCATCCAACCGAATTTGGATCTTGTTTGGCGGCACTATATTAGGACTTGGAATCTGGTCCATGCATTTTGTCGCCATGCTTGGTCATGCTTCTTTGCATGAAAGTACTTACTCCGTCTGGCTTATTATCGTGTCCATGATACCTGCGATTGTTGGATGTGTTCTGTCATTCGGATTAATCGCGCGTAACACGACACGGGTGACATTACTTCAGTCTTCCGGGTTGATGGGATTAGGCATTGTCAGTATGCATTATATCGGGACTGCCGCCATTCAAGGCGTTCAACTGACTTTCGACTATCTTTGGGTTCTCTTATCACTCGGCATCGCATGGGGAGCCTCGCTTCTTGCTTTATGGGTAGGTTTCTTTTCTTCCTACTCGACAACACGTGTCACCTTTTCCGTGAAGCTGATGTTCTCACTATTAATGGGAGCAGCCATTTTTAGTATGCATGTCGTTGGGATGAAAGCCACGACGATTACACCAGACGGTTCCGTAATGAGTCGAATCCCAATCGACCCGACTATACTTGCTTGGCTCGTCACGGGCATCGTGTTCCTCTTGTTCGGGATGTACTTTATCGCTTATACGTTAGATCAACAAATTCAGAAACGTGACCTCTTTCAAGCGACCATATTAGAATCGACGACGGATGCCGTAGTGACGACGACAAACGATGGGGAAATCCAATATCAAAATCGAGCGTTCGTTCACTTATTCGAGGGACATCCGATAGAACCTTTTTTTCAAGACTATCATCCGTCGTTATCGGCTCAACAACCGTTCTACCAACCAATTCAGATTGAGACAAATGATCGAGTGTTAGAAGTAACATCGTATCCGCTCCAAGATGGTTCGAATCGTCAAATACTTTGGTTCATCCGAGATGTGACGAAAACGGTCACTTCACAGCGCTTAGTCGAACATATGGCGTTCCATGATGTATTGACCGATTTGCCAAACCGTCATAAACTCGATTCGCTTCTTCAAGAGAGCATCTCACAAGAGCGTTCTGTTGCCTGCTTGTATATCGATGTGAACCGCTGGCGTTTTTTAAGTGATATTCTTGGTCATCATGGAGCTGATGAATTAATCATCCAAGTCGCTGATCGTCTGCGACTTACAATTCATCCAGATGATGTGCTGACGCGAATCGGACCATCCGAGTTCATCATTTTATTATTCGCTCAACGCAGCTCGCTCGCTCATCAAAAAGCTGAAAAATGTATGAAAGCCATCTCCTCGACGTTTGATGTCGACGGGACGACAATTGAACTCACGATGAGTGCAGGAATTAGTCATTATCCAAAAGATACACATTCTCCGAATGAACTGATTCAGTTCGCTCGTCTAGCTGCGCACGAATCAAAACGGGACGGGAAGAATAAGATCAAGACATTTGAAGAATCGTCACGTCCTCAAATTTTACGCAATATCGAGATTGAAAAAGCGCTCGTCACCGCATTAAGTAAAGATGAACTCACACTCGTCTATCAACCAAAAATTGATTTGAAGCGGAATCGATTAGAAGGTGTCGAAGCGTTACTTCGTTGGCATCATCCCCGCATCGGGAACATCACACCTTCTGACTTTATCCCGATTGCCGAGAACACAGGGTTGATTCATTCGATCGGCAATTGGGTGATTCGGGAAGGCTGTCGTACTTGGGTGCGCTGGCAACGGAGTGGGATTGATCCATTCACGCTATCTCTCAACGTCTCACCGCTTCAATTTGCACGTGAAGATTTCGTTGATACCTTGCAATCCATTCTTTTAGAAACCGGGATGGACCCCATGTATCTAGAATTAGAAGTGACAGAGTCCTCGATGCTCTCTTACGAAGCCTCAACCCGTGAAAAATTGACACAGTTGCATCAACTAGGGATTCTCATTTCCCTTGACGATTTTGGTACGGGTTATTCTTCGTTCAGTCAACTTCGAGAACTTCCGGTGCAAGTACTTAAAATCGATCGGTCGTTCATCGTGAACTTGTTTACCGACCGTAATCAAGAGGCCATCGTTCGCTCGATGATTCAACTCGGTCACAATTTGGGCATGAAAGTTCTGATGGAAGGTGTCGAAACATCCGCACAATTGGAATGGCTTCTCAAAGAGTCATGCGATTTTGTTCAAGGGTATTATTTTAGTCGCCCGTTAGCCGAGACAGACGTTCCACTTCACGTAAAACAAACAACGACCTATCTCGAATTTGGGAAACACTAAAAAAACCGCTTCTGTCACCTGACAGAAGCGGTTTTTGGTTAAGACACGCGTTCTTTCTCTTCTTCCCGAATCAAATGATATTGGTCGAGAATCAATTGCGTCAATGTGTCTCCCTCATGGAGCTGCAAATATTTTTCAATCGTTGATGAGATCCCGTGCTCTTCAATCGACAAATTGAGTTCTGACGATTCCGAATCCTCCGGGTTGTGATAATGGAGGGCCGCTGCAATCCCGTAAGCGAGTTCGTTCGGCTCGATCCCATTATCCATCAACTCACGGGCTGGTTTGACGAGACGGTCGCTCGGTCCGAGTTTACGAATCGGCGAACGTGCCACCCGTGACACTTCATCCTTCAATTTCGGATTCTCAAAGCGCTTGATGATTTTTTGGATGTATTGGCTATGCTCTTTCGCCTCGAAACCATATTTCTCAAGCAATAACCAACCCGTTTCATACAATGCGCCTTGAACGACTTGACGCACACGACGATCTTGTAGCGCCTCATCAATCGTCGCCTTCCCGAACAACGAACCGATGTAAGAGGCGATGGCGTGCCCTGTATTCACTGTAAAGAGCTTCCGTTCAATGTACGGTCCGATTTCCTCGACCCATGTCACACCTTGAATCGGTGGTTGCTCGTTCAGTCCTTGCGTCTCAATGACCCACTCATGAAACGTTTCGACTTCCACGTAAAGTGGGTCTTCATGCTGTTGAAGGGGAACGATACGGTCAACTGCCGCATTCGGGAAGAAGACGTTCGCCTCCCCGACACCGCCACGTGCCTCTACTTCTTGACGAAGAATGGCACTCCCACCAATCATGTTCTCACATGCGATGACATAGACCGGCGCGTCCTCAACTTCACGCGCACGGAGACCTTCACTGATCAATGGCGCTACTTTTGAAAGAAGTGAGGGTCCGACAGCCGTCGTCACGAGATCCGCTTCTGCAATCAAAGCCGCGACACGGGCTGGCTCTTTCAAACTGTTGACCCCGCGTACTCGGTCGACGACGATTCGATCGACACCGTCTTCAGCGAATCCGACCTCATAGTGACGTTTTGCTTCGAGTGCTTCGATGACCGTGTCGTTAATGTCGACGAACGTCACCTCATAACCACTTTGATTGAGCAACAATCCGATAAATCCGCGTCCGATGTTTCCTGCTCCAAAATGAACAGCTTTCATTTATGCCACCTCTTCCATGAAGAGCGCCAAGATTTCTTCTTTCGTCTTCGCCTGAACAAGACGCTCCACGTTTTCTTCGTCCGAGCAGAGAATCGCGATTTGCGAAAGGAGCTCTAAATGTTCATCATTCACGCCTGCAATCCCGATGACGAGTTTAGCCGTCTGTCCACCGAAGTCGACACCGTCCGGTACTTGCAGGAACGAGATTCCCGTCTTCTGAACCGCTGATTTCGCCGCTTCTGTACCATGTGGAATGGCTACGTGATTTCCGATATAGACGTTTGCGATCGCTTGACGTTCATGCATCGCCTCTACATATTCCGGCGTCACACAGCCGGCGTCTTGTAGGACTGCCCCGGCTGCTGTGATTGCTTCCTCTGTCGTTGCGAATGTTTGGTTAAGTCGAATCATCTCTGTTTGAATGAATGGCATTTTGATTTCCTCCTAATAGCTAAACCGTATCTCTATCTGTTCTGTGTTCAAGAAATTTTGCTTCGTTCCGCTTTAATCTCTTCTACTAATTGGTCATAGTAATCAGCGTTCAAGAAGTTTGTGACCGAGCGATGAATCGCATTCGGTGCTTGCGCTTCTGCGCGCTCTGTTAAGTCTTCATGCGTGATGACAAACTGCGCATCTTTCGGCAAGTTGCTGATCGACGTGTTCGTCACTTTGATTGGCAAGTTGGCTTTATTGACCTTGTTTCGGAGAACCGAGGCCCCCATCGCACTTGACCCCATTCCTGCATCACATGCGAAGATGATGTGATCGACTTTATCAAGGCGATCTGTCACGAGAGCAGATGCGTAAGACTGTTTGCCTTTCATCGCGCTAACGTTTTGTGTCGCTTCTTCGAGTGATACTTCCTCTGCTGCGCTCGATTTCAAGATGACACTCGCCACAGCGAACGTGACCGCTGCCGACAAGAAAATCCCTGCCACGAGTCCGAGGTATGAACCGCGTGACGCCATCGCGAGAATGGCGAAGATACTGCCTGGTGAAGCCGGTGCGACGAGACCGACATCAAAGAGAACGAATGTGAAGATCCCTGTTGCGCCCCCTGCGATCATCGCAAGGATCAAGATTGGTTTCATCAACACGTATGGGAAGTAAATCTCGTGAATCCCACCGAGGAAGTGAATGATCGCTGCACCAGGTGCTGTACGTTTTGCTGCACCTTTGGCGAAGAACATGTATGCGAGAAGTAATCCAAGACCTGGCCCTGGGTTCGCTTCAAGTAAGAAGAGAACAGACTTACCAGCCTCTGCCACTTGATCGACACCGAGTGGACTTAAGATCCCGTGGTTGATGGCGTTGTTCAAGAAGAGAACTTTTGCTGGTTCGATGAACAAGCTCGCCACTGGAAGTAATTTCGCTCCGACGATCCAGTCAACACCTGCCGCCATCACTTTATCGAGGGCGCTCATGATTGGACCGAAGATTTCGAATCCTCCAAGCATGAGAAGTCCACCAATGATCCCGACCGAGAAGTTGTTGACGAGCATTTCGAATCCTGCTTTGACTTTGCCTTCAAGGGCACGGTCGACTTGGCGGATGATGTAACCACCGAGTGGACCCATGATCATCGCTCCGAGGAACATCGGAATGTCTGTCCCGACGATGACACCCATCGTGGCGAGCGCCCCGACGACACCGCCTCGTACGTCATGAAGTAATTTACCACCTGTGAAACCGATGAGTAATGGTAAGAGATAGGTGATCGTTGGACCAACGAGTTCTGCTAAGTTTTCGTTTGGCCACCATCCTGTCGGAATAAAGAGTGCTGTGATAATCCCCCAGGCAATGAAGGCACCGATGTTCGGCATGACCATCCCACTGAGGAAACTACCGAATCGTTGTACTTTGACTCGGACCCCGCCCGAGCTCGCTTGCGTATTCGCCATGTATAAAACCTCCAGTCTGTAAAATGTGAAAGGTTGAATGTGTAGTGTAGCTAACCGGTTTGTGCTCTACACCTGTATTGTATGCTCGGAGTAAGCGCTTTCTCAATTCAATCCAGTTCACACTTTGGCAACATTTTGTGCCAAACAAAAAAATGACCATGGTTCGGTCATTTTTCGTACAATGTCTCATGAATCATTTTTTTCATGCATTCGTGCAGGAGTAAACGAAGGTCCTCTTTCGTCCCCGTGCTGTATAGACGCATATGCTCCTCACTCTCAATGAGCGACCCGCTGATCGCACTTAAAAATTGAAGTTCGACATCGCGCGCCTCTTCTGGTGCCAGGAGCACGAGAAGTCGCGTCACGGGTTCAGTCGATTGATCCATCATCAGGAGCGGGATCGATGTCGTTAAATCGAATGCAAACACACTCGCTTTCTCAATCGAAGCATGTCGTCCGTGGAAGAGTGCCAGTTTTGTACCCGGCACCCCAAGACCTGCAACTTCGTGACGCCGAAGCAATTGCGCAGACAACTGAATTCCACTTTGCACGAGATTTCGTTCCTCGAGATGCGTTCCGATGTCGACCAAGATATCTTCTAAACGGTCCGTATTGTTGAGTGTGACCAAATCAAACTGATCATCCATCCGCTCAAACGTCTCCACGAGTTCACCAAGTTCGGCAAAATCGAGCATCGTCGATCGCGGCTTTGAAGTCAGCGTTTGGAATGATTGTGGTAACGACAACAAGAGATGACGGACGCGTTGTACTTCCTCACTCGTCAACAGCGGATTGACGATCAATGTCGGCACCGAGAGCGGTGGTAATGGCACCGTCGACAAGACGACATCGTATTCCTCGAGTCGATGCTGTTCTAGTCCGAATAGAGACGAGTTGATGACGTCTTGCATCTCCGGGAACTCTTGACGCACACGGTTAACGAGCATCTTCGACGAACCGAGTCCGGCCGAACAAACGACGAGTGCCCGATACTCGCGACGTCGTACCGGTTTGACGAGTGCTGCCGCGAAGTGCATCGCCCAAAAGACAGTTTCTTCTTCTGTGAACGTATTCATTCCAAAGACGATATCAGCAGCCTGTTGGATTGCAGAGCGAAGTCCCGGATAGTCTCGATCGATATGCGGCTTGACTGTACTCGTTTCAGGTAGCGCCTGCGTGTCCATACTCGACAAGATGTGTGCGAGCAATCCACGTTCGAGTGCCGTGTCATCCGTAAAGGTAAACCCGTAAATGAGCGAGACGTGATGAATCAGTTTATGCACCCGAATCTGCATGATCCACCGCTCTTCTTCATCTTCTTTCATTTGATCTTTAATCGAGCGAAGACGATTCGCCTCCTCGGCAAACCAGACACGTTCCGCCATCGAGTAGGTGATGCCAAGTGCTTCCTCCATGTCGGTGGCGACTTTCAAATAGTCCTCAGACCGTCCTTTCGTATACATCTCTAAAAAGAATCCGGACGCTAGCCGTTCTTGTTGCACACCATAGGCGAACGTGACCCGCATGATGGTGCGGTCATCCATCCGCTCAAACGAGCGTGACTTCAAATAATCATAACCGTCCCGAAGACTTTCCAGCATTTCTTCGCATGGTACGGTCTTCAAAAAGGCCGGAATGTAGTCATCCTCGCCACGAACGAAGCGGTAAAAGGCAAGTGTATCCCAGTGAGCGAGCAACGCGTTGATCAGTAGCTTACGTTTCTCCGACTCATACCCGAGCACTCTGGCACCGACACCTTTTTTCCGCTCGACTTCTAAATGATATTCTTCGAACCATCGATCTAACTTCTCCAAATCTTGCGTCAACGTACTCGGAGAGACGTGCATCTGTTTGGCGACCGCCTGCAGTTTGAGTGTGTCGCTCTCAAACAAGAGGCGCCATGCCAGCTCAAATAAGCGGTCCTCGCTCGTTGGGATCGCTTCTGCAGATAAGATGAGATCTTCTCGTAATTGTTGTTTCGCCGACGGTTTGCCGACAAGGCTAAGTCCATGCCCACGTTGCCAGGCGAGTTCGAGCTCGAACTCTTTCAAGATGCCTTCAAGTAATTGTCGTTCCCGTTGAATCGTGCGTTCAGACAAATTCACCGCCTGCGCGATTTCGGCGAGCGGTGTCGATGTCTCAGTTGCCAATAAGTGTAGTAAAATCGACCGTTCTCTCGCGGTCCACTCATGTCTCATGCTCATCCATCCATTCTTCGACAAGTAGTCGGTATTCCTCGAGCGACAGGAGTTGTCGGACTGACCGGACACGTGCGGTCGGATGGGTAACCGGGGTCGCCCCTTCCTGATAGAGAATCAAATCCACCTCATTCGGGATGTTTTGAATCGTTCCGTGCGTAATCGTACAAGACAAGCGCCCCTCGCTTGCCTGTGCGAACAACTTCGCCGCCATCGCACTCGTCACAAATCCGCTATGGCAAGCAATGTATACGTTCATGTCAGCCCTTCTTTCGTCGCTTATCTTTATCTAATCATAAGTTGGAACCGCTTACTTATCCTACTATTTTGCTTGTTGGCAAAGATATCGGCAAGTAGTAAAAAGCACCTCTCCTGAAGAAAGGTGCCCTATGCTATGTTCAGTTTATTCGACCGTCACCGACTTCGCCAAGTTACGTGGCTTGTCGACGTCACAACCACGGGCGAGCGCCGCGTAATATGCCATCAACTGAACTGGCAATACGTTGATGAGTGGTGCCAAGAGTGGCTCAACATGTGGCAAGATGAAGTCATCATTCTCATGTTCGACGCCTTGCATGGAAATGATACAGGCGTTCGCGCCACGGGCGACGACCTCTTTGACGTTCCCGCGGATGTTCAAGTTCGTCTTCGGTTGCGAGATGAGCGCGATGACCGGTGTCCCGTCTTCGATTAAGGCGATCGACCCGTGCTTCAGTTCCCCACCTGGGTACCCTTCCGCTTGGATATACGAAATCTCTTTGACCTTGAGCGCCCCTTCGAGACAGACCGACGCGTCGAGCCCACGACCGATGAAGAACGTATTTGGTGTCGTCTTCAAATAACGTTCCGCGAGATCCTCGAACAATTCTTTTTGTGCCATGATCGAATCCATGATCGTCGCAACACGAGCGAGTTCCGACATGAGATTGAACGGCAACTCTTTCCCTGTCGCACGGGCGATGTCATACGCGAGAATTGCGAGGACGGCAATTTGTGCCGTGTACGCTTTCGTCGACGCGACCGCGATCTCCGGTCCTGCGTGGAGGAGCATCGTCTCGTTCGCTTCACGCGACAGTGTCGATCCTGGAACGTTCGTCATCGTGAGTGCTTTGTATCCGCGTTTCTTCACTTCGACGAGGACGGCACGACTGTCCGCCGTCTCACCAGATTGGGATAAGAAGACGAACAACGGACGTTCACTTAAGAGCGGCATGTTATAGCCGAACTCTGACGAGACGTGTACTTCTGTCGGAATGCCGGCAATGCGTTCTAAAATGTCTTTCCCGACGAGGCCGGCGTTATAGCTTGTCCCACAGGCGACGATATAGACGCGGTCCGCTTCCGAGACGAGCTCGCGCACCCCGTCCGTGAGTTCGATGTCGCCGTTCTCGTTCTGGTAATGCTGGATGATGTTGCGGATGACGGCCGGTTGCTCGTCCATCTCCTTCAACATGTAGTGCGCGTACGTGCCCTTCTCGATGTCTGACGCGTCGATCTCGGCCGTGTATGGTGCACGTTCGAGGACTTCGCCGTCGAGCGTCTTGATTGTCGCCGACTCACGCGTGAGGATGACGATCTCGCCGTCGTGGAGCTCGAGGTACTGGTCCGTCACCTGGAGCATCGCCATCGCGTCCGATGCGACGACGTTGAACGTGCCGTCACCGAGTCCGACGAGGAGCGGTGACTTGTTCTTACCGATATAAAGGCGCTCTTTGTCCTCTGAATCGATCATCGCGATCGCGTATGATCCGTGGAGGTCCGATAGCGTCTTGCGGAACGCCGCCTCGACGTCACCGAGCTCGACGAAGTGCTTCTCCATGAGCTGGACGATGACTTCCGTATCCGTCTCCGAGAGGAACGGGACATCGAGCGAAGCTTTCAATAGTTCATCATTCTCAATCACGCCGTTATGCACGAGCGTGAAGCGTCCTGTCGTACTTTGGTGCGGGTGGGCGTTCGGTACGCTCGGTACCCCGTGTGTCGCCCAACGCGTGTGACCGATTCCGATTGTTCCTTCGGCGTCAGCCGGTACGATGTCACGGAGTGCTTGGATTCGTCCCACTTCTTTGAATGTACGAATGTCCTCACCGACCAAGGCAATCCCTGCCGAGTCGTAGCCGCGATACTCGAGCTTTTCGAGCCCTTTCAATAAAATCTCTTTCGTTCCAACTTGTCCGATCATCCCTACGATTCCACACATACAAAACTCTCCTCTATCCTTCGATTTCTCGAAAAAGGAAACGGGCTTTTTAGAGTAATGTCATTAAGTCTCGTTTTGTCCGTCCGGTCACCCGAACGCTTTACCGAGACTCTTTCAGTCGTGACACGCGACTGGAAGGCATCCGCCGAAATCTCGATCACCTTCGTCCTCGTCAACTCCGTAGAGTTCTGGCGCTTCTATCTCATACCCAGCCGTTTCTCCAGATACGCTTTCATGCTATCGAGTACAAAAAGAATTGGATAGAGCAATCTGAAAAATTGTCGATGAATACTTTTTTACCGTTCATGTAAAAGTCACCACTTTCACTAAAAAGCCATCACTCCTTCAGGTTTTCGACTAGGGAGAGAACGGGCATGATACAAGTAACGAGTAAAGAAATGAGGGAAAACACATGGGTGGCATCTTCCTGTTAATTGGCATACTGTTATCTGTCTTATCCAGGTGGCTTGAATTTGAAGGGAGCAGCACGTTAGGGGATGTCATGTTGTTTCCTGCGATTTTCTTTATGGCGATGGCATTCTTCTGCAGTTTTCCTTACTTTAAAGAATGGTGGGAAGACCGCTCCACCCGTAAGAAAGCATTCTTATTCGTGATCTTTGCCGCAGTTGGCATCCTGTGTCTGCAAGCCGCTTTCTGGTTTGTCGTCTGGCGTGATCAATGGCTCGGGCTTCTTCTCCTTCTTCCCTTTGCGGCATGTGTGGGGTTCATCGCGCGGTTGTTCAAATAGAAAAGGACGCGCCGCAGCACATCCTCCTTTTATTTCACGATGACATCGGCGACAACCCCGTAATGATCACTCGGTATGACGTCCGTACTCATTCGTATGTCTCCAAATACATCGACATGCTGAACCTCAACATCTTTCCACTTGGAACGGATCAGAATCCAATCGTATCGTTCAGGCTGCTCGAGATGAGAGGATTGTAGGTACGGGTTGTGCTTTACGTCTAACGTCGCCCGTGGATCTTCCACAACAAACGTCGTCACATCCCGCCACCCTGCATCCGATAAGTCATAATAGATAGTGGATTGAGGATGGTCATTAAAATCTCCACATAACACTTCGACCGACTTCCGGCATCCTTGACTTAACCATTCTTGAACCGCCGCCATCTGATGTTCTCGAATCGAGACAGAACGCCAATTCAGATGCACATTCGTGATGCCCCATTCCTGACCGCCGAACGCAAGTGTCACTCGGGTCGCACAAAAGTTAGACTCTTCCACGTCACTTTCCCAAATCGCCTCAACTGAATCTAAAGGAGCCTTGCTCAGAAAAGCGAGTCCTTCGTCCGGTGAGTCAGGATAAGGATGAAAGACGCAGAACGGATAGCCTGTCACTTTCGCAATGTCATGCGCCATACTCCCTTGCTCATCAGAACGGACTTCTTGTAGGGCAACGACGTCCGCATCGATTCGTTTCACTTCTTGGCAAATCGCATCGATTCGTTTTTGCCATGACGTTTCATGGTTCCAAATATTATACGTCGCAATCCTCACTTCATCTTCCTACTTTCTCGAGTGAGTCACGCGCTCCCCCATTTTTGTTCTTCTCTTAATTCACGTTCCGTGACGTAGTTCTCATCAAGACGAACCATATGACGTTCGTACAATCGATGGATCATCATCAAGATTGGGATGAGTACTGCAATCGTTATAAAGAAAGCAAGTGTCGAAATCTGCCCTGTAACCGTGAAATACAGAAAAACAATTACAAACGGGTACGCAATCAAACCGGTGATCGAGTTCCAATGCGCGAGTCGTTTCGCTTCTCTCGATGTCAGATAACGCTTCTTGATCGCCTCTCGGTCCCACGTCTTCTTCCATGCAGGTAATGCTGCGATTGTCGAAATCAACAACACACCTACCAACGACATCCAACCTTTCTCTACAGCGAAGAAAAGCATAAGTGCGAGTGCCCCGCTCATCATACCCACAGTCCATTTCCCCGATTCATCAAATGCCGTCAACTCTCTCATCTGCTCACGCTTGTTCACGACGTTGCTCCTTCTCGTATTCGCGGACTTCACGAATTGCTTTTAAATCTTGATCCGTCAAATAGTTCTCATCATAAGACTGAATGACGCGGTCGAACCGCTTCGCCAAGTATTCAATCCCGAAAAACGTCAGCTGGGAAAGGAGAAACATTCGGAACGATTGTGTGCTCGTCGCTTCACTCGTGAAGTAGAAGAGCCCATACATCCCGACACCCGTCAAAGCGAGCGTGTGCGCCATCATTTTGAACGATAAGAGGTTACGCGCCGTTTGATTGTTCACGAAACGCAGCCACATCTGATATCGAACAAAGATACCTGTCAACACGATAGCGAGTACCGCATATAGCGTCCCGGTGATCACGCCGTCCGAGAGTGTCCAATACGAGGCGTAAATCAAAAAACTGACAACGAGTCCAATTCCGATGATTCCGACACCCCATCCGGTCCAACGATCTACTTTTAAAATCGTATCGATTTGCGATTTTACTTTTGGTGATAGTTCCATACGTCCTCTCTCCTTTCCAACACTTCTTCATACGTTGGTAGCCTTGACTGATGTGCATGGATTCGCTCTTCCCACTTCTTCTCTCGATACGATTTCGTCAACCCCCAAAGGGCGACGATTCCGCCAATCAGGATGAAGGCATCTTCGTTTACATACATTGGGATGAACAACGCAAACAAAGAAATGGCACTAATCCAACAGTCAATGAGTCGATAGCGTAATACGCGAGCGACCGCTTGATGTTCGGCAAAATGGCGAATGACTCGATATTCCATATATCCTTTATAAGCCAAGCCCATGGATACAACCAACATGACCGGGATGACCCATGTCGCCTGTGTCCGTAACATCACGATGAACGAAATCAAGAAAATGATGAGTACGGGCCAACCAAAGAACCTCTCGAACCGTTTGGCATGCGTTACGGTTAGTTCAAATGGACGATTCATGCGAGACCCTCCCTTCAATCACCTCTTCATACGTCGGAAGCCCTGGTTCAATCTGTTGGAGTTGTTTTGTGAACCATTTCTGCCGAAGCGGACTAAGTACTCCCCATATCCCGAAAAAGAGACCAATCACGAGACCAAATTCTGTCGCTGTCAGCAAGGTCACCATGAGTGTCGTCAATAACATCGCATCCACCCATTCGAATATGTACTGGAAAATAAGGATTCGATGAGCCTGTGGGTGCTCGGTCATTCGCCACATGATGCGCATCTCTTTATAGCCCATTACGATGATGATCACGGAGACCGACCCCATGATAGGAATGAGCCACATTTTCTCTAGCAAAAGGGCGACAATGACGGCTGTGACATATAGAATCATGACGGGTACGGCATAACCTCGCATCCGTTGCATCCACTTTATGTCTTGCTCCACTTATATCGCCTCCTTGTTAAAGTTGATACACTCTACATCTTGTCGTTTTGTCTGCGTCTCCACGTTCCATGTCCATAATATTGCGCCACCGATGAACACCGTGACACACACATACGCCACGTTTGATGTGAACAGTAATTGATGATTCAATGCGAGGAAAAACGCAACACTGTTAATCACGTCCCGAGCAAGCTGGCGACGATATAACCCTTTCAATTCTGGTTGAAATGACAGGCGCATCCGATAACGCTTCACATATAAGATGTTCAACGGAATGAGTGTACAGGCTATATACAACACGCCCCATATAAGGTCATCCGTCCATAAACTGATGGTAAACATGAGTACCACCAATGTTCCAAATATGCCGAAAATCCATTGGTCGAATAAACGTTTCCATGCCTTCTCTTGCGTTATCCGTTCATTCATCATTTTTGTCGCTCCTGATCCAACTGGTTTAATAATGGAACCTGTTCATTTAATTTCTTTTGAAACGTTCGTGACACCTGATCGCTCACCACTCCCCATACAAGAAGGCCTATCGCTAACGTCAAACTGTCATATTGAAAGATGAGAAGAGCTGAAATGAGTGAGATAAGCACACCTGAACTGATCAAATCATACAGTAGATTCCACTTCAGTAATCGCATCACATTTTGATTATCCATATGCTTACGACGCATTCGATACTTTTTCACGTCTAATCCAATCATGGCGATTCCAATCAAGACAAACGGAACGGTCAGCCAGACATAACGTCCGAAGAACGATAGGATAATTGCAAGTACAATAAACGCCAGCAATGTATAACCGACCCGAAGGTGTGACTTGCGCCATGTGGTTTCTTCCGTATACCAATGTGTCTCCGTCAACTAGAGCACTTCCTTTCTTTCCTGTGCATTACTTCTCTATACGTACTCTATGCCATTATTGTTTCACATTTTCCGAATATTCCCGCAATGAATCGTTCGACTTTTTTCAACAATTAACGAATGAAACGTATCCGCTTACAAAGGTTATCTGCTATACTGTTAGCGAATTCATTCCTACAAATTTTTTATGAAAGGTGTAGAACCGTATGTCTCCGAAGTACAAGCAAGTTGCAAGTCAGATTGAAGCAGACATTGTCAATCACGTCTACCAACATACGAATAAACTATTGACTGAAGATGAGTACGCCAATAAATATGGTGTCAGTCGCAATACGGTCCGAAAAGCAATCGAGATCCTCGTCAACAAAGGATACGTCTATCAAGTCCAAGGGAGCGGTGTCTTCGTCCGCGACCATTACAATAGCGATTACATCAACCTTGAAAAACTTCAAGGTCTCACGAGTGACTTCAGTGGCCGGAAAGTCGAGACACGCGTCTTACATTTCGAACAGACGGTTGCAAACGATGAAGTCGCAGAACGTATGAAGTGCCCGATTGGGACACCCGTCTACTTCGTGAAGCGTCTACGTCTCGTCGATGACCATCCGTTCTCGGTGGAAGATTCATACTTCCGAAAAGAGCTCGTCATCTACTTAGACGAGAACATCGTCCAAAAGTCGATTTATACGTATTTACGAAGTGACCAAAAGCTCGCCATCGGATTCGCCGACCGAGTCATTTACGCAGACTTTTTAGATTCTGAGTCCGCCGATCTGCTCGACTTGAACGAGAATGACCCAGCCTTGATTGTCGATAACACCGTCTATTTAACAAATGGTCAAATCTTCGACGTCTCTCGTTCCATCCATCATTTTAAACATGTCAAAATGCTCAAAGTCTCGAACATCAAGTCCTAAACGCGCCCGAGAGATGCTTTTCTCGTGCGCATTTTTTATGCAATTTTTCGAAAAGAAAGGGTTTACACGAAAACGCTTTCGTGCTACTATCAACGTGTAGAAAATATTTGTACCTATGAATTTTAGTTATCCATACAAAAAGGAGAGATACTATGGTTTCTGAAACAATCGAAATTTCACCGGAAGATATTTTCGGTCTCATCGCCCTCTCGGGTGACGCCAAAGCGAGCTACCATCAAGCGATGCTCCTCATGCAAGAAGGAAAAAAAGAAGAAGCCGAGGCAGCAGTCGTTGCTGGTGACGCAACATTAAAAGAAGCACATGCGATTCAAACGAAATTCGTCACGCTCGAAGCACAAGGTAAATCGGCAACAGTCGGTGTCCTCATGGTGCACGCGCAAGATCACTTGATGAACACAATTCTCGTTAAAGAAATGCTTGGATATATGATGAACATGCAAAACGAAATCAACGAATTGAAAGGAATGGATCAAAAATGATTAAAATCGGACTCTTCTGTGCGGCAGGTATGTCAACAAGTATGTTAGTAGAAAAAATGAAAGCGGTTGCCTCTGAACGTGGCATCGAAGCTGAAATCGCAGCTTACCCAGAATCAGAGATGGAAACATACGTTAATAACATCGACGTTGCACTTCTCGGACCACAAGTGAAGTACCTCCTTTCAAAAGGGAAGCAAATCTGCGAACCAAAAGGTGTTCCAATCGACGTCATCAACACAGTCGACTACGGCATGATGAACGGTGCGAAAGTATTAGACCACTCATTGAAACTTGTAAATAAATAAACTGAGGTGATGACTTTGAAAATGCCTAAAGATTTCTTGTTCGGCGCTGCTTCGGCCTCTTATCAGGTCGAAGGCGCATGGAACGAGGACGGGAAAGGTCTCTCAAACTGGGACGTCTTCTCGAAAATTCCTGGTAAGACATTTGAAAACACAAACGGCGACGTCGCAGTCGACCATTACCACCGTTATAAAGAAGACATCGCGCTCATGGCGGAGATGGGACTCGAATCGTATCGCTTCTCGATCTCATGGCCACGCATCTTCCCGAACGGTACGGGTGAAGTGAACGAAAAAGGACTTGAGTTCTACAACAACTTGATCGACGAATGTTTGAAACACGACATCGTCCCATTCGTCACACTCTACCATTGGGACCTTCCACAAGCACTTGAAGAAAAAGGCGGCTGGAAGAACAAAGAGACGGTTGACGCATTCGTCCGTTTCGCGGATACTTGCTTCCAATCGTTCGGTGACCGTGTCAACCACTGGATCACATTCAACGAAGCGGTCATCTTCTGCTCACTTGGATACTTAACAGGCGCACACCCGCCAGGCATCGAAGGCGACGTCAAAGGTTATTTCCAAACGACGCACAACGTCTTCGTCGCTCACGCCCGTGCCGTCGAGCTCTTCAAACAAAACGGTCACACTGGCGAAATCGGGATCACGCACGTGTTCAACCCGGCGTTCAGTATCGATGACGCAGAAGAGAACAAGTTTGCCGAAATGCATGCGAACGCTTATGCGACACATTGGTTCTACGACCCAATCTTAAAAGGTGAATATCCAGAGTACGTCGTGAACGGTCTGAACGAACAAGGTCTTCTCCCTGAAATGACAGAGGAAGAACTCGACGTCTTGAAACGTACCGCTCCGATGAACGACTTTATCGGTCTCAACTACTACAGCCCGCAGCGCGTCATGAAAAATGACTCGGCGCTCGTCATGGCTGGTGGACGTGAAAACTCGACAGGTCGCCCTGGTAACCCATCGTTCGATGGCGTCTATAAGACAGTCAAGATGGACGACAAAGTGTACACGAAATGGGATTGGGAAATCTCACCGGAAGCGTTCCTCGATGGGATGCACATGTTAAAAGATCGTTACGGCGACGTCAAAATCTATATCACAGAGAACGGTCTCGGTGATGTCGACCCGATCGTCGACGGTGAAATCATGGACACGCCACGAATCGAGTACATCGAAGGTCACCTTCGCGCAGTCAAACACGCTGTTCAACAAGGCATCAACGTTGCCGGTTACTATGCTTGGTCTGCAATCGACCTACTCAGCTGGTTGAACGGTTATAAGAAACAATACGGCTTCATCTATGTCGACCACAACAACGGTCTCGCACGGAAGAAGAAACAGTCGTTCCATTGGTATAAAGAGATCATCGCCACGCGCGCTGAAGACCTATAAGGAGGTTCCCCTATGAGCCGCTTAGAAAGAGTATTTGAAAAGTTCACCCCTGCTTTTGTTCGCTTCGCGAACGCCAAGCCCGTCCTTGCGATTAAGGACGGGTTCATCCTGACGATGCCGATGACCATCATCGGGTCGCTGTTCCTTCTCATCCTGGCATTACCGATTCCAGGTTGGGCCGACTTCATGTCAGGTCTATTCGGAGCAGACTGGTCACTCCCGCTCACGCAAGTCGTCGGTGCGACGTTTGACATTCTTGCTTTAATCGGTGTTTTTGGAATCGCTTACTCGTACGTCAAGAACGAAAAGATCGAAGGGGTACCGGCTGGTATTCTCGGAATCATCTCGTTCCTCATCATCACACAAGCTTCTGTCTTGTCTGAATCTGGGGAATTCGTCGGTGGCGTCATTCCAAAAGTATGGACAGGTGGACAAGGTGTCCTCGCTGCCATCATCGTCGGATTGACAGTTGGATTCATCTACTCGCAGTTCATCAAACGCGGGATCAGCATTAAAATGCCAGACGGTGTACCGCCAGGCGTATCGAACTCATTCTCTGCACTTGTTCCTGGTTTGGCAATCATCTCGCTCGCCGTTGCAACGTTTGCGATTTTCCAAGCGGTTGCAGAGCGTACGTTCACAGAAGTCATCTATGATGTGCTTCAAGCACCGCTTCAAAACTTGACAGACACACTCGCTGGAGCCGTCATCATCATGGTGCTCATGTCTGTCATGTGGTGGTGTGGGATTCACGGTGCCGCAATCCTCATGGGGATCATGGGACCTCTTCTCACAGCGAACGCGCTTCAAAACCAAGCCATCCTCGATGCAGGTGGTACGCTTGTCGCTGGTGAGAACGCAAAAATCGTTACGATTCAGTTCCTCGACGTATTCACAAAACTCGGTGGATCAGGAATCACAATCGGTTTCATCATCGCCGTCTTAATCGTTGCACGTTCGGCACACTTGAAGCAGCTCGGTAAGTTGTCACTTGCACCAAGTATCTTCAACATCAATGAGCCAGTCATCTTCGGGATGCCAATCGTCTTCAACCCGATCATGTTCGTCCCATTCGTTGTCGTGCCGGCCATCGCTTCATTCATGGTGTACTTCGCCATCCTTTGGGGTTGGGTCGAGCCGTTCAACGCCCTTCAAGTACCATGGACGACACCTCCAGTCATCTCTGGATTCTTGATTGGTGGATGGCGTGCTGCGCTCTTACAGATTGCAACGATTGCTATGGCCGTTGCGGTTTACCTTCCATTCGTTCGCATTCAAGACCGCGTTTCGTATGGTGAAGAATTGAAAGCACAAGAAGAAGCAGATAAAGCGTCAGCCTGAAACAAAAACGACAGCCCTTCTCAGCAATGAGAGGGGCTGTTATATTTAGGGAAAAGAGTTAAGGAGTTGGAAATTTGAAAGCATACTACTCTTCTATATTCGCTGCCATCGCCGGTCTGTCCGGAGTAATCGGACTGGTCTTTCAATCGGTCTACCCAATTATGTTGTCTCCCGTCTTTTTACTTATCGCGGGATACTCTGTGGTACATATGAATAAGCAGAAAACAACCGTCCGAAATTATACAGCGAGCTTTATGATCTTATCGAGTGCCGCCCTTGCATTCGGTCTTGGCTTCCAATCCATCATCCCGTACGCCATGCTCATCGGGATCGCGCTACATATGGTATGTCTAATTGCGGCGTTCATTGCATTAGGACGTTATCGGGCTCACGTCTCATGAAGGTTGTGACCGGTCTCGGTTGGGGCGCGTTGATTCTAGCGCTCGCCCTTACCCCACTACTTGCCGTCGATTTGATTTTCATCTATTTACTTGAAGACACATCGTTCCCAATCCTATCTACACTCTCTATGCTCGGTTGTTTCTATCTGCTATCGACTACCTTAAGCTTCTTTGTCGATGGTCTAATGGGAGTGCTACGCTCATTTTTTCGTGTGAACGTACCGCGTCTACTCGATACAATCCTTCACGGAATCGTGAGCGGGATTAGTTTATACGTCGTGCTCTCCTTCTTTCCATCCATTGATTTATCATCGTTCACCGCCATGGCGATTATATTCGTGCACGTATTCGGTGCATCGTTTTGGCTAAACCGGGAGGATTTGAAAGAAAGGACGCCACTCGAGCTCGATTCGATCGATCAACAGATTGTTCACTTGTTACGCACGGAAACAATCGTCTCCTGTGTCGAACGCATACAGAGTGATTACCCGGAATTACCGAAGCGGGATGTATTGAAACGGGTCAGACGGATCAGTCAATCTAATCAAGTCGCCACCAGCGAATCGTGAGATGTACCTTGGTGCTTAGTGGTAACCAATATAAACAAACGCCAGCCCTGTATGAGGTGCTGGCGTTTTACGTCTCTTCTTTTCGGAGTGAGTATCCGTCTACCTCAAGCAGTCGCATCCGTCTCTGGTCAATCGCTGCATGGACAATCACGGTGACGCCCTGGTTAAGTTCCATCATCTTCTTGATTTTTCGTAAGTCGTCCCCTTTGATCTCAATAGGCAAGACGAACTCCCCTTCTCTCAAGTGAATAAATTTAATTTTCCCTTGGTCGTCATATCCCATCACTTCGTATGTCGAAAACTCTCGTTTCATGAACATCCCTCCCCTTCTTACAGTTCCCGTAACAGATACATTGCACACAAAAAAATCCATCCCCGTAGCGGCAGGGATGGATGCATGTTACGCCTCGACGCTATCCGCGTGTTTGGCTTTATGGTCGGCGATGACACCGGCATACCACTTCGCGCTATCTTTCCAGATACGCTCTTGTGTCTCAAAGTCGACATAGAGGATTCCGAAGCGCTTCTCGTATCCGAAGCTCCATTCGAAGTTATCCATGAGCGACCAAAGGTAGTAGCCTTGAATGTTCATGCCTTCATCGTTCAAGTCAGAGACGGCTTCGAGGTGCTGGCGGACGTAGTCGATCCGGTTATCGTCATGGACTTCGCCATTTTCCAGCACGTCGTCAAATGCGGCGCCGTTCTCTGTGATGTAGATGGGAAGGTCAGTGTACTCGGCGCGTAAACGACGGATCAGGTCTTTGAATTCGTTCGGGGCGATATCCCAGCCCATGCCCGTCTTCTCGTAGTCCGAGTAAGCGTCTGCCTTCAAGAAATCATTTGCTGCGTTGAACTCGACAATGCCACGGCTGTAGAAGTTGATGCCGAAGAAATCGCAAGCTGTCGAGATTGTCTCCATATCACCCGATTGGATGAAATCGAAGTTATGCACATATTTGGAGAACAAGTTCATCATGTCGACCGGATACTGGCCTTTAAAGACCGGATCGAGGAACCAGCGATTCGAATACCCGTCGGCATTGTTCATCGCAAGGCGGTCATTCGCCGAATCCGTTTTCGCGTACATCGGTGACAAGTTGAGCGTGATGCCAATCGGGGTCGTGGACGCCATCTCTCGCTTCAACAACTCGACCGCTTTTCCGTGCGACAACAAGATGTGATGCACGGCACGTACCGCTTCGTTCATGTCACGATGACCCGGTGCGTGGACACCGACGTGGTAGCCGAGGAAGCCGGCACACCAAGGCTCATTGTGGGTGATCCAAGAGTCGACGATGTCATCAAGCTCTTCAAAACAGACTTTCGCATAATCGAGGAACCAGTCGACCGACTCGCGGTTGACCCAGCCACCTTCTTCGTGAGCCCACATCGGAAGATCCCAGTGGTAAATCGTGACGGCTGGTTTGATTCCTTCTTCACGGAGACGTAGTGCCAAGTTTTTGTAGAACGCCATTCCTTCTGGGTTATACTCTCCCTTGGCAGGGAAGATGCGTGGCCACGCGATGGAGAATCGATACGTGTCGACACCTAGCTTTTTGATGTGCTGAATGTCTTCCTCGTAACGATGGTAGTGGTCACATGCGACATCGCCGTTATGCTTTTCAAACACGCGCCCGTCGATGTCACAGAACATATCCCAGATCGAAGGAGTGCGGCCTCCTTCGTTATGTGCGCCTTCAATTTGGTACGAGGACGTGGCTGTCCCGAATACGAAGTCTTTCTTAAAATGCATAGTGTTTTCCTCTTTTCTCTATATTTATTCTTTGACAGCACCTGCCGAAATACTGCTGACGATGTACTTCGAGAGGAACAAGAAGGCAATCATAATCGGTACGACCGAGATCGCGATTCCTAGGTAAAGCGAGCCAAGGTTCTCTGCGACTTGTGATCCTTTCAAGAAGCCCATCAAGACAGGCAACGTGTATTTCTCAGGCGAGAACAAGAGGACAAGTGGCATCAAGTAGTTGTTCCACGAGCCGATGAACGTAAAGATCGACATCGTTGCAATCGCTGGCATCATCATTGGAAGCGCGATTGTGTGGAAAATACGCAACTCGCTTGCACCGTCAATCCGTGCCGCTTCAATCAAGCTGATGTGAAGCGTCGCTTGCGTGTACTGACGGATGAAGAAGACCGTGAATGGTGTCGCAATCGCTGGGACAATCAATGGAATGAACGTATCGAGAATACCGAGTGTCTTCGAGATCTCATAGAATCCGATGAGTCCAAGTTGTGCAGGTACCATCATCATGACGAGCATGAAGATGAACATCGCATTTTTCCCTTTGAAGTTATAGAACGTGAATCCGTAAGCCGTAAGGGCTGAGAAGTAACCTGACAGTACCGTAACCGATACAGAGATAATCAAGCTGTTCTTGAATCCGTTCCAGATGTTGATGTACTCACTAAGCGTCGCATAGTTCTCTGTGAGCGCTGTTCCCGGAATTAGTGAGAACCCAGCCATGATTTCTCCATTCGTCCGTGTCGCATTGACGATCATCATGAGAAACGGAATGAAGCAGACGATTGCTAGGAGGATGAGTCCTGCATAGATCAAGCCTCGTACGACACGTTTATTCGTTTTTTTCTTTGAAGGAGGCGCCATTTTTAACGGGCGCTCCTCTTTTCGTTTCGGCTGCGCTTCGCTATCTGGAAGCATACGCCGCGATTCTGCATTTTGTTCCATTGCTTACGCCCCCTTCTGTGTCGCGCGCTCTTTGCGGAACATACCCTTGAAGACGACCGCTGAGAAGATGAGCGTAATCAAGAATAATCCGTAAGCAACCGCTGACGCATAGCCATAGTTGTTATATTTGAAGGCTTGGTTGTATAAGTAAAGCACCATCGTATTCAACGAACCGTCTGGTGAACCAATTCCGTCTGTAATCAACATCGGAAGATCGAACAATTGGAGTCCACCGATGAGCGACGTGATCATGATATAGAGAAGGATTGGTTTTAGGAGGGGCAATGTCACTTTCGTGAACATCTGCCAACGGTTCGCACCGTCGATGTGAGCGGCTTCGAAATAATCTGTCGAGATTCCCGACACCCCTGCCATGACGATGATGAAGGAGTGACCGAACCACATCCATGTCAAGATAAGTGAAACGGATAACTGTGCCGTCACTGGTTCTGCTAACCAGTTGATCGGATCTGAAATCAAGCCGATTTTCATCAACACCATGTTGAGTGAACCGTGCTGCCAGTCGAGCAAAATACCGAACAAGAGCGCGACCGAGCTGATCGTGATCAAGTTTGGAAGATAGAAGAACGAGCGGAAGAACGAGAGTCCTTTTAACTTCAAGCGAAGATCCGAGAAGATGAGTGCTAATAAAAGTGCCAACCCGATCTGCAAGACGAAGTTAATTCCCCAAATCTTGATGGTGTTGAAAAACGCCTCGATAAAGTACGTATCCGTCAACAACCGTGTATAGTTCGCAAACCCGACAACTTCCTCACCAGGGCTCCCCGTATAGTTCGTGAAGCTATAGTAAAGTGTTAAGAAAACCGGATAGATGCTGAACGTCAAGAAGACAACCCAGAACGGGGCGATGAACAGATAGCCGTAACGATCTAGTTTTTTCACGTGTATTTCTCCTTCCATAAGAACCGAGGGGGAGTTCCCCCTCGTGTTGGTCATCGTCAGTCTACTACGATGTCTGGGTAAGCGTTTTTCGCTTGTTTCTTGAATTCTTCAATCGCTTCTTCTTTTGATTTCTTACCTTCTACGTATTGAAGGACTGATGCTCCGTAAAGCGTATCGAGCTGTTGGTCGTACTTCGTGACGATTCCTGGTGTGATTTCATCCGCTTCATCGAGGAAGAATTCATAGTTGTTCTGTCCACCGAGGAACTCTTCACTGAAGTCGTCTTTGATTTTGTCTGTAACTGGGTTGAATGCAAGTACATCTCCTGTTTCTTGTGCCCAGTCTGTCAAGAACTCTTCATCTTGCGTCATGAGTTTGACGAAGTCGTAAGCTGCTTCTTTATTTTTCGATCCTTCATAAACACCGAGCCATGTACCACCCCAGAAGTATGGGCTTGGTCCGCTTGTGACAGCCCAGTCACCCGCAGTTTGCTTCGCGTTTTCTTTCAATACAGAGTGGAGACCCCATGTTGGGAGGACGTATGAGAAGACTTGTGTCTCTGTCTCTTTTCCGTTCTCTTTTACTTTGATTGGCTTATCCATTCCTTCGAACCAAGATGGTGACCATTCTGGTGCGAGAGCCGTGTATTGATTCTCACGAAGTTCTTTTGCATAGTCCATGTAGTTGATTTTATCTTCCGTTAAGACGAGTTCGTTTTTATCGTTGACCCACGCTTCTGGGTTTGCTCCTTGTGAGAACCAACGGATGGCACCTTCGTCTGGGAACATTTTATATCCTTTTTGCTTCATCTTCTCCGCAACTTCGAAGACGCCGTCCATCGAGCTCATCATTTCGCCGATTTCAGTTGGGTCATCTGTACCGAGTACTTCTTTTGCTAAGCTACGTTTGTAGTAAATTCCACCTGGTGTCGTTTGCCATGAAAGAGCGCGAACGTTTCCGTCCTTGTCTTTTCCAAGATCAAACACGTAAGGGACATAGTTGTCTGCAATTTCATCAACGCTATATGGTTCGTCCGAAAGATTTTCCCAATATCCAGCGTCTACCCATTGTTTGAGGAACGCGATTTCTCCTGTGAAGACGTCTGGTGCGCCAACGCCGCTTTCAAGTGCTGGCTTTAATTTTGTTGGATAGTCAGCGATTGGAACGATTGTCAATTCAACTTTGACACCGTTTTTCTCTTCATATGTTTTAATTGGTTCTTTTAATTCGTCCGTAAACGACCAGACTTTTAATACGTCATCTTTTGATTCTGAAGCTCCGCCTTCGCTGTCTGAGCAACCGCTCAAGACGCCAACTGAAAGTGCTCCGAGTGTAAGTAAGCTGACTAATTTACGCATGTGTTGTTCCCATCCTTTTTATAAGTAGTATTAGAAAGCGCTTGCAAAAAGAGGTAAATATTTATCGAAAGCGCTTTCGGATTGTTCGAAATAAAATATCGAAAGCGGTTTCGATTTTCTCTAAAAATGACTTTCGAAATCGCGCTCCCTTCTCCATCCGCTGAAGAAAAGAGAGCGACTTCGAAATATCATTGGCTATAAATCACTGTTTGACCGGTGCACAAGAGGCCCGTTCTACTAAGCGTACCGGAATGATGCGACGTTCGGTGAGTCGCTCTTTCGCGGTCATTTGTTCAAGTAAAAGTTCTGCTGCCGCTTCCCCGATTTCATCCGTATCTTGGCGAATCGTAGTCAGTTTCGGCGTAATGTATTGGATCATTTCAATGTCGTCGTATCCGATGACAGAGATGTCATTCGGGACGTGAAGACCATGTTCGTGAATCGCTTCGATGACACCGATTGCCATCTGATCCCCGGCCACAAAGACAGCGGTCGGTCGATCGTCAAGTTCAAGCAATCGTTCCATCGCTCGCTTCCCTTCTCCGACTGAGAAGAAACCGGCGTTGACAAGGTAGCCCGGTCGAATCGGAAGGTTCAGCTCTTGCATCGCAAGCTCATATCCTTTGATCCGTGCCGCTCCAGCGTCAATCGTCTCATCCCCAGCGATGTGGGCAATTTTTCGGTGACCGAGTTCATGGAGATAATTCACAGCGAGACGTGCTCCTTCGATGTTGTCGGAATAGACGACGCTACAATTGGCGCTGTCCATATCGACGACGACGATTGGGATGTCGCTTCGCATGAGCTCCTGAACTTGCTCATCCATTCGGTCCGAGCAGATGACGACGATGCCGTCGACCGCACGGTGTTTGAAGTGCTCGAGATAACTCATATCACGGTTGCGCAGGTTACGCGAGGCGAAGATTAAATCGTAGCCTTGCTCCTCTGTCGCGTGACGAAAACTTTCGATGATTCCGTTGAAGAACGGGTGTTTCATCCCCACTTCATTCGCTTCTGAGAACATGACCCCGATCGCCCATGATTTTTTCGTCGATAACGACTGGGCATGTGCGTTCGGCAAGTAGTCCATCTCAGCAGCGGCTTGAAGAATCTTTGCTCTCGTCTTGTCGCTCACGTCTTTGTAGTTGTTCAACGCTTTGGACACTGTCGTGATTGAGAATCCTGTTTTTTTGGCTAAATCATAAATCGTACCCATGTTATTCTCCTCTTCCCGAAAGCGCTTTCGGTAATTTGATTGTAGCGCATGAATTTGTAGGAATCAATTCTTTTTCGAGGAAACTTTTTGATTCTTTTTCCCATTCCTTGTTTCTTCTATATTACTGTATCGGGAAATTTTTGTCCTTAATGTGTCCGTGTATACAGCCACACGAGATTCGTAAACTTTTGGACTTCCGTCTCGCCTGTCACGCCTTTAAATAGACGCTGAAATGGCTTCAACAACTGCTCTAAGACAATTTTCCGAAGACGATTTTGTTTTAATTCGTACGCGATTGCATCGAACAAATCTCGTTGTTCTTCCGTCATCTCGACATGCTCTTCAATGCGAGCAGCCATCTCGTTCAATTCTTCGATTGTGACAAGGTGTTTATCTGTCGTCCCCCGCATTTGCTCAACCGTGACCGGGTTCAAGACGTGCTCTCCTGTCTCCATCATTCGAGCGGCAATCAATTCGACATATGTGTATAAGTTTCGGACGACCTTTTGAGGAGAGTACGCAGCATTCGTGATTCGGTTCGTGAATAAGATATGTTGCAACATCCCGTTGAAGAGCACCGTCAATTCCATCGAATACGGTCTAACGGACTCTCCAATGATTTCCGTCAAACGCATCGCAATCCATTCAATTTCATAAATGCGATGTTGAAGTACGAGTTTTTTCAATTCATTCTCGTTTGACGACATGATCGATTCAAATAACGCGTGCAAGTTCCGTTCTTCGTTCAATTGAATCAATATCGAGATTTGCTCGATGAAGACATCACGATCTCGTTTGTCGCGTCCCATCTGCATCTCAATCCGGCGCTGTCCGGCATCATATCGCAAGTTCTCGAGGATACTGGCCACGCAATCCGTCTTCGATGAGAAGTAGTTATAAAACGTCCCTTTTGAGATATTGGCACGGTCGATAATCTCTTGCACCGATGTGTGTTGCACTCCATTTTCGATGAAGAGAGACATGGCAATGTCTGCGACTTTTCTCTTTTTCTCTTTCATGCTTTCATGACTCCGTTCTGTCTGGTTTGTACCTTTACTATAGCACTGAAAACCATTTTAGACTAATAGTACAAAATAGTTGCTTTATTTATACAACGGGTATAAAATCATTTCATCGACACTTACCAACACATAACTATTTAGAAAATAAAGGAGCCATCCATATGAAACCAGAATTCCAAAAGAAACCGCCTTACGTCATGTTGGCGGTCCTCTTTGCGGGTGCATTTATCGCATTTTTAAACAACTCATTACTCAACGTCGCGCTCCCATCGATCATGGTCGATCTCGAGATTGCAGACTACTCGACCGTACAATGGCTTGCGACAGGCTTTATGCTCGTGACAGGTGTACTCGTCCCGGCATCCGCCTATTTAATCACTCGTTTTTCTAACCGAAGCTTGTTCATCACCTCGATGAGTATCTTCGCCATCGGTACGGCGATCGCGGCCTTCTCGCCAAACTTTGGCTGGTTGTTGAGCGGTCGGATGATTCAGGCCGTCGGAGCCTCCACGATGGGGCCACTCTTAATGAACGTCATGCTCGTCAGCTTCCCGCGTGAAAAACGGGGGATGGCGATGGGAATCTTCGGGCTCGTCATGATCTCGGCACCTGCGATTGGACCGACACTCTCGGGTTATATCGTCGAGTACTATGATTGGCGCGTCTTATTCGAAATGATTTTACCGCTCGCCATCATCGGTCTCGCGCTCGCTGTTTGGAAAGCGGAGAACGTCATGGTCCAAAATAAAGATCAGTCACTCGATTACTTGTCACTCGTCTTATCGACGCTCGGATTTGGCGGGATTTTATACGGTGTCAGCTCGGCAAGCTCGGACGGCTGGGACAACCCAATCGTCTTGGCGACGATGATTGTCGGTGCCATCTCGTTGATCGCATTCATTTATCGTCAGCTCCATATGGAAAAACCATTGCTCGACTTGCGTGCTTATAAGCATCCGATGTTCGCACTCGCGTCAGTCATTGCGATGGTCAACGCGGTCGCGATGTTCTCCGGTATGATTTTGACACCGGCGTACGTCCAAAGCGTTCGTGGCATCTCCCCACTCGATTCAGGGCTCATGCTTCTCCCTGGTGCGATCATCATGGGAATCATGTCGCCGATCACAGGGAAACTGTTTGACCGATTTGGACCAAAATTATTGGCACTTACCGGATTGACAATCACCGCCGTATCGACGTACATGCTCGCAAACGTCCAACTTGACTCGACCTACACATACATCGTCTTAACGTACACGTTGCGTATGTTTGGGATGTCAATGGTCATGATGCCCATCATGACTAATGGATTGAACCAATTACCGACTCGCCTCAATCCGCATGGAACGGCTATCAACAACACGGCCCAACAAGTATCTGGTGCGATTGGTACGGCAGTTCTAGTCACTATTATGAATTCGGTGACACGCGCAGAAGCTGAATCATTGATGACAGGCGTCGATCCTGCGACGCTCACAGAGAGCTCGATGGGTGCCATCACTCAGCAAGCCCTCTTGTCTGGGATTCAATACTCGTTCTACGTCGCACTCGGGATGAACCTCTTGGCACTCGTCCTTGCGTTCTTCGTAAAACGAGTGGATGTTCGTAAGTTTGATGATCAAGTAGAGACCGTCGAAGAATTGAAACAAGCTAATTAATAGGAAAAGCCGTTCTGAATGATCGATTCAGAGCGGCTCTTTTAGGTTCAATACCTATTTGTATTGTAAAAATGTATCAGGATAGTTAGAAATTTCGATTCTTCTGCTTTTCGAACACATAAGTCTAAAACCACGTAGGTGCGTGGATTGAAATATATTGATTTTTCTCTTTCACAAACACATAGGTCTAAAACTCAAAGAAGATGGTACGTTATGGACTTGGGGTTTTCTTCTGCTCTACAAACACATAGGTCTAAAACAGACAATCCGTTGAATCGGTAGACGATTCCGTTTTCTTCTGCTCTACAAACACATAGGTCTAAAACACAAGATGAGGGCGTATCTCTCCGCCGCGAGTTTTCTTCTGCTCTACAAACACATAGGTCTAAAACGAACACGCAATCAAGGAATACCTAAACAAAGTTTTCTTCTGCTCTACAAACACATAGGTCTAAAACTGAACCCGCGCGAGATTCGGCTGGAGAGCTGTTTTTCTTCTGCTCTACAAACACATAGGTCTAAAACACTCTTCGTTATTTAGAAACCTTGTGTGCGGTTTTCTTCTGCTCTACAAACACATAGGTCTAAAACTCTCGGACGAACTCGTTCAGACGCTCAAATGTTTTCTTCTGCTCTACAAACACATAGGTCTAAAACAAATCCGAATACCTCACGGTCAAGCAGCTCTGTTTTCTTCTGCTCTACAAACACATAGGTCTAAAACAGCCCGTCTGCTCCACCGTCACCGCTTGTAGTTTTCTTCTGCTCTACAAACACATAGGTCTAAAACAGCCCGTCTGCTCCACCGTCACCGCTTGTAGTTTTCTTCTGCTCTACAAACACATAGGTCTAAAACTGTATATAGTGTGACCATGTGCGATTCCTCGGTTTTCTTCTGCTCTACAAACACATAGGTCTAAAACATGGTTCATTTTATCCGCTCCTTTGGTTGGTTTTCTTCTGCTCTACAAACACATAGGTCTAAAACGTCAGCGTCATCAAACAGTTCCGTATGCCGGTTTTCTTCTGCTCTACAAACACATAGATCTAAAACTTGTCGTGCGCGTGGCAGTTTGATTCGAAAAGTTTTCTTCTGCTCTACAAACACATAGGTCTAAAACTGTATATAGTGTGACCATGTGCGATTCCTCGGTTTTCTTCTGCTCTACAAACACATAGGTCTAAAACTGGAACTGCATCTACTCCGTACAACTACTAGTTTTCTTCTGCTCTACAAACACATAGGTCTAAAACTTTATGCGTTATCGAACGACCATCGGATTTGTTTTCTTCTGCTCTACAAACACATAGGTCTAAAACTCATTGCGGACACGGCGCACCACAAGTTAGGTTTTCTTCTGCTCTACAAACACATAGGTCTAAAACGACTGAAGAGGTCTTTGAACCGTACCGTCTGTTTTCTTCTGCTCTACAAACACATAGGTCTAAAACCACCCCAGTACCCGTTCCGAATACCTTTACGTTTTCTTCTGCTCTACAAACACATAGGTCTAAAACTCATCGTGGGCGTGAATACATCACGATTTAGTTTTCTTCTGCTCTACAAACACATAGGTCTAAAACTCAAGAACGTCATTCAGGGCGCGTTCACATGTTTTCTTCTGCTCTACAAACACATAGGTCTAAAACTCGGGAATTGTGCGAGTTGTGTTCCGTTTAGTTTTCTTCTGCTCTACAAACACATAGGTCTAAAACTAGCTCGACCGCCATCTCCTTACAGACCCGGTTTTCTTCTGCTCTACAAACACATAGGTCTAAAACTTGCATCGATGACCTTGCTCGATTCTCGCTGTTTTCTTCTGCTCTACAAACACATAGGTCTAAAACTTGCGCCCGCAATCCCCTTTTTAATAGAGGAGTTTTCTTCTGCTCTACAAACACATAGGTCTAAAACGTTAGGCATGACAGAGAACGAAGTCAGACTGTTTTCTTCTGCTCTACAAACACATAGGTCTAAAACTGCGGCGATTGCCGCTGCTTTGATGGCGTTGTTTTCTTCTGCTCTACAAACACATAGGTCTAAAACCTACCTCCCTTACGCCAACCCTTTGATGCGGTTTTCTTCTGCTCTACAAACACATAGGTCTAAAACCTGGCAAGCATCCCGGGCATCGGTATCATTGTTTTCTTCTGCTCTACAAACACATAGGTCTAAAACCTCAAATTTCAGGTTGATTTGTGGTTTTAGATTTGTTCTTGTAAAGGTTCTCTCTACTTATAACTGTTTTAGCACGCTTGAAATCGCTTTTTGTTCTTCGATAGAATAAAACGAAATGATTCCTAGAATCTCAGCAACGGTTTTTTCTAAGGCCTGGGATTCATTCGAGTAAAAAAGTTGTTGTTCACGAATCACTTCTGATATGGGATAACGCTCTCCTAGGTTATCGATGATTTGTAGATGTTCCAGTTCACTCACCGATTTCATAAAATGATAATCACTAGTCACAACAAGTACCGTCACGGAGAGATTGTGGAGAAATTCGATGAACTTTTGCTTTTCATATCTAGACATCCGATGTTCTGGATAATCCAAAATCACGAGATTGCAATCAGGGTTCATCTCTAAATGTAATGTTATTAAAGTCTCTTTTATATTTCGAGAATGCGTGTTCCAATTTTCATCTACCTTAGAATGTAACTCGAGTGGGATTGACTCAATCAATCTTAATAACGAAAACTGTTCAACCGAGAACTCTAATTCGTAATTTTTAAGCAGATCATCAAAATTTTTAAAATGAAATAATTGATATAACGATCGATTTATTTCTTCATGAGTTGAAAATAGTGCAGAATCCTTTTCAATCGCTTCAGCTACTTTCCCATGAACCAATTTTAAAAATGGACGCTGGGTGACGATATCTTGGTTCATCGATCCTATATAAAGAATTTGCGAAGATTTTAAACTTTTACCATCTTCAGACTTAATCTCTATCTCCAGCTCTACTTCATTCTTTACTTGTTTTACTAGACGTAATAACGGTTCATTCCAAAGCTGATACCACCTTTGGTTTTCAAAATGAACGACATTGACTTCATAATCATAGATAGGTATCAATAAATCATCATTTTTACAGTTGATAATCATAAGATAATCTTTCGCTCTGTTGAAGATTCGACATTGGTCTGTTTTTCACCTCTAAGTACAACAATATCCGCATACTGCTTTTCGGTAATACTTAATAGTTGAATATTCCCTTGAGGAGGGAGATTTGCTCGAAGTTGCTTTTGGTAGCTATTAGATACTGAGTGATTTAGAACGAGTTTACTGTATACCGAATACTGCTCCATTACAAAACCCTTTTCGATTAAGAACTTGCGGAATCGACGATACTGCCTTTTTTGAGCAGATGTGTCTACTGGCAAATCAAACATTACAATCAATCTCATGTATCGAAAACTCATCCTTTCTTCACCTTCTCCCAATGCAACGTTATAAACTTCTTCTCTTTCCCGTTCAAATTATTAAATACACTTTGGCAATACAATTCAATTGCATTCGGTAAATACTGAGCTTTCCCATCAATCTTCACTTTGTCGTTGACTACGTCTAATAAATAATGACGTTCTTTTTGGGTGAAAGAATCTTTAACAATTTGTTTGACGCGTTGATCTACAAGTGGTCGAAATGGCTCCATCAAATCATATGCTAAATTGTATGCATTAAATTCATTTTTGTGTTTGATTCCTAACTCAGTCAAATACCCTTTCGCTGCAATAGTTCGAGAAAAATAACTTGCCAAAATGGCGTATCCATAATTAAGGGCCCAATTATTCGGATCTTCTTGCCCCCTGATGAATGTACACTTTCGCAGCTAGACCTTCTCGATTTGTCACATCACCTATCTCAATTTGATTGATATACTCTGATAACAAAGTATCCGTAATGTGAAACTCCTTTAATGTCTGAATTTGCATGTATAATTTATGTTGAATAATCTGTTTCCAAGTTCGATTCTTTGATTCTTCAGTCCATACAATCTGTCTATTAATATTTTTCACTCTATGAAAGTTCCCATGCAACGGAAGCATCATCGTTGATGGATGATGCTTATCGTCGCAGAGAATTAATGAGATATTTTGTTGCGCAAGTTGGTTCAATAAAATACCTGAAATCTTCACTCTCGGATTTTCTAGTACAATCGCATCAAGTTCACCTAAATGAACTTTATGTGTTCCTTCAGGCATTGTGACAATCAAATACCCCTGCTGTGATGATAGTCGTGACTCTTGCGTAATAATAAGATTACGAAACCCCATATCGCACCTCACTAATCAATAGACATACTCCCCATTTCTTTTAATCACTTCGATTCGTTCATTTAGTCCTGTAATGGACTGGGAAATTAATTTCACATTGTCATTGTTCAAAACGTTAATGCTTAATCGTCCCATTCCACTCCACTCATCTACACGCTTACTTGATGGCTGCAGTACATCAATCATTTGTTGAGATGCACGTCGAATCTCTTCGGCCAATGGAGAAACGGAGACTACCATACCTTCTAAATTGAGAAATTGATTCTCATCATCGTTTACCGAGTCAATTTTTTCTCTTATGTTTTTTAAAGAAGTACTCATTTTTTGAAGTTGACCTTCTGATGCAAATGGAAAATGGTTTACTATTTTTTCTTCTAAATCATTCAATATAAAGAGTACATCTGCTATTTTCACATCTCGCTGAAGTGCATTCAATTTTCTCAACATACCCTGTGAATAATGAATTTGATTGGCATTCCTTACTTCTTTTTTAGAAAGTAAGTGGGCCGGGTAGTCATTCAAAAGAACTAAGGTATTTAACGGTAGCCGTTTTATGATACGAACAGACTCTTCTTGATATTTTCCGCCCAATTCTTGATTGAACCGGTTATTTAATGTTTCTTTCTTTTCTTGGTTTCTTTCATACTGACTGATTGACTCAAGCCGATACTCTGTAACGTATTTCTTTCCTTTCTTTACACCTATTGAGCAAAGTATAGTTTCTGCTACTGTGACACCACTATAGACACCTAAATATTGCTTACCAACACTTCCGGGCAATGTACTGGTTTTCGATTTTGGTGAATATAGTGTTTCGTTCCAAAACTTCCGATCATCCCCGTTGGATTCAAGCTTTCTTGTGACACAGAAACGAGAATCGTCTATTTGTTTTACAAGCCATTGATAAATCGCCGTACTGTCTGCCGCAGTTAATACCTCGCCATTAGCATTAATTAATCCATTCTTCTTCATTTCTTTTACAATCCAACTTGTTTTCTTATGGTTCAAATGATGATGTTGATTGAAGGAACGATATTTTTTCCAATACTCCTCTCCATCAATCCATGACCCTTTGCCTATAGAAAATATAAAATCTGCAATTACAGCAACCATGTAAGCATCTACAGCATGGTGTTTATCATTTGTCTCACGAACTTTTTCAATACCTAATTCTTTTTGTACCTTCATACTCATTTGAGCTTTCAATCCAAGGATATCTGGTTTCGTTTCCTCATTTTGATAGCGATGTCTTAGTAGCTCTAGAACATGTTTTGTTATTTGTCTTGTTTCTACTAGTTGTCGATTAATAAACCCTTGAGCCATCGTAGGTGTAATCGTTTCAATCAGTAGATTGTGATATTTTTTGCTAGAGATTAATCCCTTCTCGTGTAAAGAATGCCATTCTCTTTTCATTTCTGCATGCCGTTCGGAAGGTATAACTTCTAGAGGCATTAAATGTCCCGCTTTATCTTGATTTAGTTTCTTTTTAACAAGTACTTTGTTATCTATACTGTCGTCTAACGAAATACTGTAAGGGATAATGTGGTCGATTTCATAATCACCAATCCGATCGATATGAAGCACTTCATTAGAATATGCACAACGCGTCCGCTGCATTAGATACAACCATACTTTTATATTCCGAAAATCAAAACTCTCACCTTTTAATTGTTGCAGCACTTTATCCTCGGGCATTTGATTCAGTAGTAATTCCCACTGTTCTTCCCGACTCTTAGTTCGTTTTCGATTAAGTTGGTCTTCACGAGCAGTTTCGATAATAATCCGTTTCGGTTTCCCAAAAATCTGCTCTAACTCTTCAATCAACTGAAAAGCTTGCCAAATCCCTCGTTTGATTGCAGGAGATCCCGCCAAATCCTGAACCCATTCTAATTTAATTTGAGTTTCATCGCCTCTTGTTTCAAGGTTGTACTTTTCGATTATTTGACCGAATCCAAACTTCTTGGTAGTGATTACTTCTTGGAACCCGAAACAAATTTCATCTTTGTCTTTTCCTAATTTAGATTCTAACAACATGGTTTGAATGACATTTCGCTTGTTCTTCGCTGACATTTCAACTAGAAGACGACTCGAGAGGCGTCCCCAGCCTGTATAATTTAATGATAAAACCCTTGTAACGTTATCTAAATGAGGGTAAGTTTGTTCAATTTTACTCTTCAACATTGCACGATTATTGAACACTGTCACCCAAAGAATAAGATGTTCCGCGATTTCAAATCTATTAACGTGTTCCGAATCAATAGAATCAGAAAAGACTTTCATCGGATCGATTTCACCAATGATTTGACTCATCTCTTGCCAACTCTGTAGCGAGGAAGAAAATTCAGTTTCTTTTGCAGTTCCTGAGAGTTTCTTTCCATCAAGTTGCTTGCTCGCCTCGCGAATTGTGACTTTTTTATGTGTCAAAAACAACTTAAAGAGTTCATCGCGTTCTGGTTTACTAATACGTTTACCGTCCACTTTTACTACATTTATTTCATTAAGTACTTCAAACAATTGATAGGTCAGTGACTGTTTTGGTAATGCCTTTTGTTGATATAGAAATGTACAGTTGCCAACCATCCGTGAAATAAAACGTTCTGCACTGGTTGCATGATCCACTGTTTCACTAAAGTTCCATGGACGAACATTTCCATCGTTTTTTTCCATCCATGCAAATTCAGAATCTCTATTATTGATTAAGGGTCCAACATAGTAAGGGATTCTAAACGAAATCAATTTAGTCACTTTTTCGAATACCTGATCATCTAAAAATGAATAATATTCTTTTTGGTTGCTTAATATTTTTTCAGCTTCTGCTAAATGCAATTGATAAGGAATTGTTCCATTATCCCGACGATTTAATTTTCGTAGAAATGATCCATTTCTAATTTCAGTTAATATATTTGTTTTGCCTATTGAATCTTCTACTTGTTTTAGAATCTTCTCCATTTCTTTGCTAAACTTCTCATGGTCAAGTATATTTACTTTGGAGTTCACATCACTATAGTTGTAACGATCTAACAAACAGAATTTCTTATATAAGTCTTTTTGCCGAGTTTGCTTCCACAGTTTCATATCTTTTTTAGAAGTTAAGAACACTTCCTTATAAAGATCTTCTTCATGTTTCAATATTCTTTTAAGACTTTTTAATTGTTCCTTGTAGTCATCAAACTCTTTTACTTTAGCTTCTGAAAGATAAGTGCTACCTTTCATGACATCTTCAAATACAAGAGAGGTATACAATTGCTGTAAATCACATATATATTGTTTTTGGGTATCGTCCAAAATATCAGAAGCTTCTTCTAGTTGAGCATCTAGTTCTTTGTCAAATTCGATTTTTACATCTTCACCATCGATTCCTAAAAGTTTGTTTATTGAAAACTTCATTCCTAACAAAGCTTTTGCATATATCTCAAGAGACTTATGCATAGCTTTCACTTTCTTCGACCGATCATTTCTAGTTTCATTGACACTTCTCAAAATACTGATCAATTGTTCTGCTTCTTCATTTTTTAAGCGAATCGGTTCTTCCGAATATTCATCAGAAATTTGTTCAATCACTGTTTTGAATTGAAGGGGATTGACAGAAAGAAGTTCTTTCAATTCCAATGCTTCTTGGATAAAGTGACCTCTTTTTTTCACGATGTGATGTAATGCTAGATACACCAAACGTAGGTCAAACTTTTGATGTGGGTTCGAAATGATGGCATAACGTAAATGAAACATGGTCGGATACAAGTGACATAACTCTTGATACTCTTTCTGATTGCGAGAAATTAATTTTAGTGTCTTTTGAAGTGAGTGTTCTGTGATATCTCTTTGGTATTGCGCGACTTCATCTAAATCATGTTCATCAATCAATTCGTGGGCTCTTAAAAAATTTTCATCTATAGTATTCAAACCCTCTTGAAAAATTTCTCCTAGATATTCTAGCCTTTTTTTCCTTCTATTAATTCGTCTACGTCCACCTCGTTTTAATCGACGATGTTCGGCTGTATGTCCTTGATCAAATCTACGGACACCCCATGCCTTTTTACCTTTATATACTGGTATTTGATATGAATCATCGATAACTGCCCAGCCTACTGAACTTGTTCCAATATCCAAACCAATCGTATAATTTCCCTCATATCGACTTTTGATGTTCTCAGCATATTGATTTCTTGATTTTATGCTCATGCGAAGCAGCCTCCTATAATTGATCTACAATTAATTTTAGATTATCACTATTTCCTTTAAATGTAATGAAAATATTTTACAAGGGTATGTTTGACATATTATATTTTTAGTTTTATACTATTCCTGTACGGTTCTTCTGCTGTACAAACACATAGGTAAGTTAAAATAAGCTATAAGCGTAACAGCGGCGTTTTATACGCCTCACCCCAATGACTCGTCATTTGGGGTTTTTTATTTTTGTTTTCAAGTCTGTATACAAAAAACCGAATCGCATCGCAACTCGGTCTCTTCACGCGCTATTTATTTTTTTACTGTCACATACACTTCCAGCATATGATTGATTTTATCGATATCATACGCCTGAACACCTTCTGACGCTTCTTTATACTCTTCATGTTCTGGATGCGTCGGGTCGGCCAGAATGTCGCGAATCATCTGATTTCCTTCCCAACCGCCAACGCCTTCGTGAGGCGTCTCTCCAACCCACTCCGTCACCGTCGGGTATGGATTAGGATAATCTTCAATTACTCCTTCAAACGCTAGCTCGTGCGTCCAGTCTTCTCCATAATCGTACGTGTAGTAAAGAACCGGATGCTTTTCAATAATTGTTGGAAGTTTAATATTTTTCATGTGCCTTACTTTCACTCGCTGTAAACGGCGCAACATAAGACGCTCAAACTCGCTCAATTCTGATTTACTCTTTAGATAGGCTAGATGTTCTTTGTGATCATAGACCTCATCAGGAAAAAGGACGAAGCGAAACGTTGGCTCGTGAAGATCGTCTTCAAACTTTGCCAAATGTTCATCATCCCACCACATCACTAGTTGTATCGCATCATGGAGTCGCTTGAAATTCGTTTCGGCCGGAATGACAAATCGACGCCATATCGGCTCATCTCCATCCATTAAGCTCAATTTAAACTGATAAGCTCTATACACATCATTTCCTCCTATTTCTTTATACGCTTACTATAAACAAGAATGAATATATACGATCCACAATAATCATTGTAATAATGGGTCAATATTACTTTTTAATGGTATTATTTCTCAATGGATAGGATTCGTTTAGGAGGGTACATATTATGAAAAAAGTGTTCGGCTTTATCATTGTTGTTCTTCTGGTCACTTCATCTTTCGTCTCGACTGGATCAATCGTTGAGGCGGCCCCAAAGAAGCAGAATCGTGCTATCATGGGAGTATCGGCTTTGACTCCGCAACAAATGGCGGATTACGTAAAACAAAAGAATCCTCGTGATGTCCGGCTCGCGAAAACGTCTGTCGAAGATTTGGCGAAACTTTTCGTCATCATCGGTGCAAAAGAAGGCGTCCGTGGTGATGTTGCGTTCGCGCAGGCGCTGAAAGAAACAGGGTATTTCCGTTATGGCGGCGATGTCCTTCCAAAGCAGCATAACTACTCAGGGATTGGGACGACTGGGAACGGCGTGAAGGGACACTTTTTCCGTTCACCACACCAAGGTGTAACCGCTCAAATTCAGCATCTAAAGGCATACGCCTCAAAAGATGCGCTGAATATGACAAAAGTCGATCCACGCTTCCACCTCGTCAAACGGGGCTCTGCGACGACTTGGCCATCACTGCATCGAAAGTGGGCCATGCAGCCAAAAGGAAATTACGGAAACGAGATTCTTTCGATTTATCAAGAAATGTCGAAAACACCGAAACGTGTCGCTAAAGCAAAACGATGAAGAAATGTAGGGGTGAAAGAACGTGACGTGCAAACAAGTTAGACTCGCGAGCGGAATCGCACTATTCGTGACCGGCGTGATGTTGTTACTCAAGCGCTAATGAGCATTTCGGGCAATTGTCCGAGTGCTTTTTTTGTGGATAAACAAAAAGCCATGGCGCTCGATAAGTACCACGGCTTTCGCTAACGTTTATTTAACTCAATGTCCTCTGTATTTTCCGAGTGCCCGCATATTTAAGAGATACAAGACACCTGCATAGAGAATCAATCCGAGTAAATACACCCAAATCCCCGAGAAGCCGCTACCGTAAATCATGACTTCCTTGATTGCCGTCGCCCCGTAAAAGATTGGCATGACGTAACTCAAGTTCCCGAGACCATATGGAATCAAGTCGAGTGGAATGAGTCCCGAGAAGAATACTTGCGGGATGATGGTGAACGGAATCATCTGCACGACCTGTAATTCCGAACGGGCAAACACCGAGATGGTCGCCCCGAAGAGTACCGCCGTACCCGCCATGAGTAGCATCGTCAACATGACCCACGCCATATTCCCAAGAGAAGACAGACCGAGCACATAAATCGAATAGAGCACGATGAAAATCGACTGAACGACCGCAAACACGCCGTATCCGAGCGTATACCCTAAAATAACCTGACCTCGCTTAATCGGAGTCATTAAGAGTCTTTCAAGTGTACCGCCACTGCGTTCTTTGACGAGCGCCATCGCAGATAGGATGAACACGAAGAAGAACGAAAAGAGAGAGAGGAAAACGAATCCGAACGAATCGAATGTGGACTGGTCTTCTTCCCCATAGACGAATGACGTGTCAATCTCGGCTGCGGGGTTGAGTGTCGTCAACGCATCCTGAATTTCACGAACGGCTTTCGACGACTTCGTCGACGGCTCACGTAATGTGATGGTCGTTCCTGCTTGATCCATTTCAAAGACAGCATCGACGCCTTCATTGTCTTCGATGTATGCTTTGGGATCATCGAACGTTACTTGTTCCACCTCGAGCGTCTCATCTTCAAATGCATTGACGAGCTGTTCTGGTGCGTTGTCATCAAGGACGACAGTTGGCACGTAATCCGAGTCACCGAGTAAGAAGTAGACGAGTGTCAAAATCAGAAGCGGTGCAATCAAGATCAAGGCCACACTTCGTTTATCATTCAACGTTTGAAAGATGACACGTTTCGCTAAGTTACGCATGACCATCCACCTCCTCTTTCCCAGCAATCAAGAACAATTCTTCCACGCGACCATTCTCGGTCTGGTCGAGCAAGTCCTGTACATGGTCATAGGCAATCAACCGTCCATTGTAGACGAGCGCGGCACGGTCACACTCGAGCACTTCATCCATGACGTGCGTCGAGACGATGATGGTCGTACCTTCTCTCCGAATCACTTGAAACTGATCCCAAATTTGACGACGTAAGATCGGGTCAATTCCGACTGTCGGTTCATCGAGGAACAACACGTCTGGCTTATGCAAGATAGCAATGGCTAGCGACAGACGTTTTTTCATCCCGCCTGAAAAATTACGGACGAGCTTATGCCGATCGTTCGCCAAATCGACAAGATCGAGTACTTCTGTGATGCGATCTTGGAGTGCCTTTTTTCCTAACTTATAAATTGAACCGAAGAAAGCGAGGTTCGCCTCGGCCGACAAGTCTTCGTACAACCCATCGTTTTGCGGCATAAATCCGATTTGTTGGAGCATGGCCATATTCGGCATCTTCGTTTCACCGATGTGGACACTTCCTTTGTCCGGTGCGAGGGCGCCGATCATGAGTCGGATGAGCGTCGTCTTCCCCGATCCAGATGGTCCGAGCAAGCAGCAAATCTCACCGGACGGAATCGTGAAGTCGATGTTGTCGATGGCGAGCTGGTCACCGAATGACTTGTCGACGTGTTGCAATTGAATGTTCATGCTTATCACTCCTTTTCGGCGCCTCATCGTGTATACTCAAGATAATCGACACCGTGTTGGTTTATAAGTTCAGTATAGACCTCGTTCACGGTGGCAACAATCGTCAATATCAGTCATCGTGTTGGTTTTCCGACAGATGGTCTGAATATGTTGAAGAAAAGGAGAAAATGGATGGAACAGACTGATTTACGCGTCATCCGTACGAAAAAATTGATTAAAGATGCTTTCTTTAGTCTCATCGAAGAGCAAGGATTCGAAGCCGTCACCGTCAAGCAATTGACCGAACGGGCTGGAATCAATCGAGGTACGTTCTATAGTCACTATGTGGATAAGTTCGAGTTGATGGAGAAATGCGTCGCTGAAATTTTTGAGGAAGCCGAACAGAAATTGATTTATCACTTGCCACACATCTTCGGAGACGAACGGACCGACAACTCGTATCATTACCTTGTCCCGTTTATCGGCTTCATCGAAGACAATCAAATCATCATGAAACCGCTCCTCGGACCAAACGGAGACCCGACATTTCAGGCAAAGCTTCGAAAGTTCATGCAGGCTGCCTTGTTTCAGCGCTCTCCAGTAACTTTGTTTGATCCGGATAAGATGATGGTCCCACCGACTTATCTCGTCGCCTATCTCTCATCAGCTCACATGGGGGTCATCTACGAATGGCTGAACAATCCGTCTTCGGAAGAAACGGCGGAAGACATCGCTCGGATTATCTATACGATCACGTTTGAAGGACCACTCGTCGCTGGTGGTGTGAAGTGAAACAATTAAAGCCTCCCGCACACGTTGCGAGAGGCCCTTTTTACGGAATGCGAACATGCACATGCAAATTCCCATTTGCTTCAGTTGTCTTCTGGTATGCGTTCTGTACTGCCTCTAAATCATGCCAGGCAATGCGGTATGACTTTCCTCGCATCCCTTCAAACTCGAAGGCGAGATGTTGTAAATCCGACATACCTAGGATACGGTCAAACGTTCTACCTGGACCATCCCATTCCAGTTGGTTTGCTGAATCCTTTAATACGAGGTCGAGTCCATGCATCACTTTTTCTTTGATCACTTGTCCATCCGCGGCAACACGTACCCCGTCTTGAATATCATGCATCCGACACGATTCCATATCGTCAAACGGGATCGTGATCTCATCGCCGTTCGCAAAGTGAAGCGTGATTGTTTTTACGATCATCTTAGATTCCTACTTTCGTTCAGTCTCTGTTCCCTTACTATACAAAACTTTTCCCGATTCAGGGATGACATCTTTGTGGATGTGGCAAATCCGTAAAAGCATGTTCGATTCATTTAGAAACGGGAATAGAAGAGGTAGCAATCATTCTGTTTTTTGAAAATAATACTTCGGAAAGGCGGCGAATATATGCAATCATTGGATAAGTCGGTCATCGTCATCGGCGGAGGGCTCGGTGGATTGTCAGCAGCCATCTCGCTCGCTCAAAAGGGATACGACGTCTCACTCTACGAAAAGAACGACCACATCGGAGGGAAAGTGAATCGTCTCGAACAAGACGGATTCGGCTTCGACCTCGGACCCTCGATTTTAACGATGCCCCATATCTTCGACAAGCTGTTCCGCGGAAGCGGCAAACGGATGGAGGACTATGTTTCCATCAAGCGGCTTGAGCTCGAATGGCGCTCGTTCTTCCCGGACGAGACCGTGCTCGACCTCTATCATGATCTCGAACAGATGCAACGCGCGAATCCTTCCCTCTCTCGAAAAGACATGCAAGAATATCGTGAACTGTTAAATTACGCAGCCCGCATTTATAAGACGACCGAGAAGGGCTACTTGGCTGAAGGGTTTGAGTCACCTTTAGAAGCCGTCATGAAGACGGGGATCTTCCCAACGCTCTTTGGGTTCGATTTGACGTCGACCATGTATAGCGCCATCAAGAAGCGCATCAGTAATCCGCATCTTCGGGACATGCTGTCGTATTACGTCAAATATGTCGGGTCGTCTCCTTATAACGCACCGGCCGTCCTCAACATGATGATTTACATGCAGTACGCCCAAGGCTGTTGGTACGTCGAAGGCGGGACCCACAAACTCGCGGAAGGATTGACGAAGCTCGCCGAAGAAATCGGTGTGAAGCTACATACCGGTCAGGGCGTCGTCCGTGCCCATTCAGTGAATGAAAAGATTACAGCAATCGAGCTTGAAGATGGACGTCTCCGTTCGGCCGATTATTTCGTCTCGAACATGGAAGTCATTCCGTTCTATCAGAAAATGGTCGACGCGGACGAACAGTATGTCGACAAGCTCGTCGATAAATACGAACCGGCCAGCTCTGGATTCGTCCTCCATCTCGGCGTGAAGAAAGCCTACCCTCAGCTCGCACACCATAACTTCTTCTTCTCCGAAAACTTGCATGAGCAGATGGACAAAATTTTTGAGAAACACGAGCTTCCAGACGACCCGACGATTTACCTCGTCAACGTCAATAAGACCGATGCGACTCAAGCGCCACCGGGACATGAGAACATTAAAATCTTGCCACACATCCCGTATATCCAAGACAATCCGTTCACCGAAGAAGAGTACGCCGCCTTTGAAGAGCGTGTACTCGATAAGCTAGAACGCATGGGGCTCGATGGCCTGCGTGAACATACGGTGACGCGTGACGTATGGACGCCTCATGATATCGAGCGGACGTATGGCTCGGACAGGGGAGCCATTTATGGAACGGTCGCTGACAAGAATCGGAACGGTGGCTTCAAGCATAAGAAGCAGAGCGAACTCTACCATAACCTCTACTTCGTCGGAGGAACTGTCAACCCGGGTGGCGGTATGCCGATGGTGACGTTGAGTGGTCAGCAAGTGAGCGACAAAATCGCAAAACGTGACAAAGTGAAATAATTTTCTTCAATCCCCCATTCGATGTGAGGGATTGTTTTTTTGAAACTTTTTCCAATCATCTTCCGTATATTGTGCTACGATACAAACAATTAAACATACAAACGGAGGAACAGGATGCATCAAATCACAAGTTATTTCTTTATGTATGCCAAAGTTGTCGTCACGGATAAAGTTCCATTCTTTTGGACACTCGGGATTCCACTTGTCATCGCTTTGACGCAGTCGTTTTCAGATATTCGCCAAGCAACGACAGCGGAATACTACCCAGGACTCTCTTATTTCTGGGTGTATATTATTCTTGCTACATATGTGAATGGTGTAGGTATCGAACTCGCCCGCATGCGCGAATATGGACTGATGAAAACATACGTGATGATTTCCGGGAACAAGATGACGTACGTCATCGCCGTCATCTTGGCGCAACTTCTATTCGCCTCCATCAGCCTACTTTTATTCACAACGGTCGTTACGCTCGTACACGGGTTCTTTTCGTTCAAGTTGATTGCAACGTCTCTACTCGTATTGATTGGGAGTATCCCGTTCGCGGTTGCCAGTGTCGCCATCACGACGCTTCCAGTGAAAGTATCGAGTCTCGGAACGTTCGCAAACATTCTGATGTTCCCACTCTTTTTATTGGCAATCAAGTCACCTGATCAATGGTTCAGCTTCCTCAACCCGTTCTATTCGCTCCATGAATTCGCGCTCGGGTTGCTGCATCTAACGACTCAAGTCAATCTCTCGTTCGGAGTATGGGCGACATTCTTTTCCGTACTCGGTTACTTCATCATCGGTGCGATTGCGTTGAAACGCTTTAGTCTCGTCTCACTCATCACACGCTAGGAGGTTCTTATGCACGTAAACCAACTCACTTATCGCTATCCGAAAGCGACACGTCCCGTGCTCGACGGCATCTCGTTCACCCTGCAACCAAATAAACTGAACGTGTTACTCGGACAAAACGGTGCCGGGAAGACGACACTGTTTGATTGTATGACGGGTACCCTTCCCGTTGACAAAGCGTCACTCGACCTCGTCCCGACGACGGACATGCTCTATTTGACACAACTCATGTATAACCATCATGAGTTGACAGGGAAAGACTTCGCCTATTTCATCGGACGCCTATCAAAGCGCCCCGACTTTAAGAAACTCGAGTCTTATGTGAATAATCTCTCGACGTCCCGAGAACAAGAACTGTTCGAACATCTATGGACGATGAAACTCGGAAAGATGTCGGTCGGGGAGAAGAAATGGCTCTTCGTGACACTTTTGTCTTCCATCAAGCGTTCCCTCTATTTATTTGACGAACCGACGAGCGGGGTCGACCCGGCATCACGTATTCAAATTATGCGTCGCCTGCAGCGACTCGTCGAGGAAGGCAAGACGTGCCTCATCTCGACGCATCAGTTGCATGACTTGGCTCAACTTGATGCCCACGTCATCTTCCTACACGGCGGACGTATTTTGTATGAAGGGAACTTCCAGGACTGGCTCAAAGAATCTGGAACGACCGACCCGGATGAAGCGTTCGTTCGGATGGTCGACACACCACTCGATGATGTGGCAGTGACACGATGAATGACTCGTTTTGGGAACGACACCGGTTCACATTCTATACAATCGGCATGGTCGTCTGCGGTTTTCTCATCTCCATGTTCTCATGAAAAAAACTCAGCCTCTGACGCTCTGTCAGGGGCTGAGTTTCTGTTTACCATGTGCTTGTCGTAACTCCCGATTGGTCACATGCTCCGGATCCGCTTCCCGTAATTTACGGTCCATCGGGATGTACAAGATGAGAAGTGGAATGACGCCAATCAATGCGACACCGAGTAACTCCTGCATCGAACCGAATACGAACCACGTGAGGAAAGTAAATATACCAAGTGACCCAAACATGGCGACAATGATAAGAAATTCTCGGCGCACGAGGCGTTGATATTCCTCGTCTTCGTTGAATGTGCGTAACAGTTTCATCCGTCGCCATGCTTGATAGAGCATCGGCAGTTGGGTCACGAGAAAAGAGAAGGCAACCGTCGTCACCGTGATCCCTTTTATGACCGAAACAACCAGTAAGAGAAACAGACCGATGATCCCGAATATCGCGCTGATCCCTCGGGCGTCAAGGTCCTGTTCGACCATTTTGGGGAGACGCTCTTGTTTATCCATTCACCTTCCTCCTTTTTTGTTTCTTCCGCTCAAATTGGACATGGCCGAGCTCGACACCCGTCACATGTAACGGGTCGATTTCTTTTAGCTTGCGGTCTAAGCGAACGCTTAACGTCAACAAGCTGATGATTCCGATAAACGCTGCGATGATGAACGTGAGTAATGTAATCCATTCAAGCTCTATACAAGCAATCAGGATGAGAAGCAGAAGCGGCTGAGCAAAATTCAATAAAAACTCGAACCGCACAAGTTGTTGGTATCGCGTGTCCTCGTTAAATAAAAGGAGTAACTTTTTGCGATGCCATGCATGATACAAGAGCGGAACTTGTCCAACGAGAAGCATCGGTAACAATAAGAGAATATCCGTCTTCCAAAAATATAAAAAGAAGAGCAACATGACGCCGATTAACGGAATCACCATTTGTCTCTTTCGTTTCTCATCATTTTTCAACATTCGTTCTAATCTAACTTCATGGTCTACCATCGAATCCCCCTCGAGTGTTCTCGTTATTTTTAGGTACGAAATCTATTCTCGATTCGTTTCATTCCTTACGCTTCTCCCGATTCATCAGTCCCAATAAACTCTCGACGACATGTTCGTCATCAATCTTCAGAACCTTCCAATCCACCCATGACTCAAGAAGTAGGCAACCCGCAATGAGAACAGCTCCACCAAGGCTCATCGTGTCTAGCGTAATGTACTTCAGTGAGTAGAGCGCCAACATCGACATGACACCAATCAAGAGAACGAACTGTACGGTGCCTTTCAAATAGATGAATCTTCGGTATATAGTCGAGTCATTGAATTGTAAAAATAACTTAAGTTTGTGCCACGTCGCAACCAGAAGTGGCATGAACACTGCCGCACAAATGATGAACAAGGACAGGTTCATTCTTGAGTCATTGAACCATAACCAAAGTGCTGTCACTACACCGACTATCATCACAAAGAGCGGACCTTTTTTATTCCACGATTTGTCGTACAAATACTCCATTCGTTCTTCTCGTAACACATCACACACCTCCAACAGTAAAAATCATCCAATTCTCTCTGTATGTTCATCTTAACAATCTAAAAACAAACTTTCGAGGATTTTCCATTAAAAAGGAAAAAGCACCTGATGTGGATCAGATGCTTTTCGTTATCCGGCTTTCGAAACTTTCGCTGATGTGATGGGTGTCTTCCCACTCAACTGAAACACGAGCACTCCACCAACAATCAACACAATCCCGACGGCTGTCTTCCATGTGAACGGGACGGCCGTCAAACCGAACCATCCTAACGTATCCCAGAGGAGCGCGAACAAGATTTGAGACACCATGACGATTGAAATAGCATAACTGGGTCCGAGCCGCTCGACACCTTGCGTTACACTCATGACGACCCCGACGCCAAGGATTCCGCTGAACCAGTACCATGTCTCCATCTCCTCTACTCGGAACAAGGCACTCCCTTCTTGGAATAGACCAATCAGTAGCGCTGCTAAAAATCCGAGTCCAAGGACGAGTGTCGTCGTCGCCCACGCACCAACACGCTTTTTAACATTGGCGTTAAACGTATTTTGTACACAGACGAGCATTCCGCCGATGACAGCAAGCATCATCCCAATCGCCATGGTTCTCCCCTCCTATTCATAAATACTCTCCCCGACAATCTCCAACAACCCTTCCCGGTCGATGATGGTAATCATCCGCCGATTTCGTTCAATCAATCCTGCCTCGACGAAACGCCGAAGCGTCCGGTTCACATGACGATAACTCGTCCCAATCAAATCAGCGATATCCGTCAATTGATCGACCGTCGAACCTAGCGTTTGGTCATCTGGCGTCATCGACAATAAATAACTCGCCAAACGTACTTCGACAGGATAGAACAAGTTGAAGCTGAGGGACTGCGACTTCCGTTCGAACTTTCGCGTGATTTCTTCCAATAAATAATGTAACCAGGCGACTTCTTCGTGCGCGTGACGTACTAAATCCTCGAATCGGATGACGAGCATCTCAACTTCTGTGACAGCTTCAACCGTATTCAAATAAGGGGTCCGTTGAATATATTCGATGTCCCCAATCAAATCGAGTGGATATTTGAAAGAAAGGACGAGTCGCTTACCGGTAGCGGAAGTATGAGAGACGCGAACCTTCCCTTTCACTAAGAAACGGAGATGCTCCGCTTCATCGCCTTGCGTACAAATGACGTCTCCCGGCTCGTATCGGACAAGCTTCAATTCTTGTTGCGCAGCAACGGGCAAAACGTCTAATTCAAATTGCTTCACATACGCCTCAACCATATACGTTTCCCCCTACCATTTTAATAAAATGACCCCCGCAATCATCATGAACACCCCGAACAACTGCATCCCGTTCAAGTTCCGACGCACCATCCCGAACCATCCACGCCAGTCGATGACGAGCGCGAGCGCCAACTGCGCGATGAGGAACAAGGAAATCGTGAGCGTGACTCCGAGCTCGTGGACGGCTGTCATATTACTGAACAAGATGATCGCCGCGAACGCTCCGCCAGATAAATAGAGCGGGTTCACGTGACGCATCTCGATATACGTGCGGTCGCGCAACGCCAACATGACGAGGAGCGCGACGATGAATCCCGTGAACTGTGTCAACGTCGCCGCTTGCCACGTCCCAATCTGTGAACTGATTCGCGCATTCGCAACACTTTGTAACGTCAGAAAGAAGCCTCCGCTGATTGCAAATAACACTCCTCGCATCGTTCTCCCCCCTTAAGATAGACGAATCAATACAATTCCGATCACCATGACAATCAGACTGATGATTTGCACACCGGTGACCGGGTTCTTCTTCGCTCCGAACCAACCGAAACGGTCAATCAGTAAACTTCCACATAACAGTCCGACAATGACGATGATGACAGCAATCCCCGTCCCGACGATTGGAACGATCAGGACGTTTCCTCCGATGAAGAGCGCCCCGATGATCCCACCGAGCCAGATCCACCACGGTTGACCTTTCAGTTGACCGAGTGGAACGAGTTGACGTGAGACGAGCAAGATGAGCAAGAGCGCCATCGTCCCGACAACGAATGAGACCAATGCTCCTTTCAGTGCCGATTCGAGCACCGTTCCCAAATAGCCGTTGATGGCCGTTTGCGTGGCACTCATCATTCCTGTAAAAATTCCAAACAGTCGCCAAAGGTTCAGATTCCCCGTGTCCGTTTCCATCGAGACGACCAACTTGCCTCTTCGGCGGTTGAGCCAGTCGGATAAGGCGACCGTTCCGATGACGCCAAGTAAGACGAGCACGACCCCGAACAAGCGTAACGCCGTGATCGGATGCTCAACGGAGTTGAACCAACCAAAATGGTCAATCAACAACCCCATTAAAATCTGACCAAAGATCGGCATGATGACCGTCTGGACACTCCCGAGTCTCGGGAACAGCAAGATATTTCCCGTTAAGAACAAAACACCTAACAGTCCACCGATCCACATCCACCCTGGACCTTCCTGAATCACCGAGCTATCAAACCCGAATGACTGTCCGGTCAAGAGGAGTAACAGAGATAAAAAGATGGTCCCGACGGTAAACGATAAAAACGATGCGACGAACGGGGAGCCAACCACTTGGCGCAAACGTGAGTTCACACTCGTCTGCATCGGTAGCAAAATCCCAATCGTCAATCCAATCAAAATAGCTAACATGAATGTCTTCCTCGATTCTTCTACTAGTTCTCTATACATTGTCAGCTTACGCCTTGGCACCCAAGAAGAAAAGGACCGATGTCCTCAAATAAAAAAACGAACCCTTTCAGGTGTTCGTTTTGGACTCATGGAAACGCTGATCGCGTGCTTCACGCAATTCTTTCCCAAGTACGTGATGCACATCGAACTTGTGAAGCTTTTGATTGATAATGTATGGTGCCAAAATCGACAGCCCACCGATCCCGAATAACACGGCAATGGCAACGACGGGCGACAACGAATCAGCATAATAGGCGGCTAGTAGGCAGATGGTCGAGACGAAGCAGAGCCATTGGATTCCAAAGTCTGTATACACCAGACGTTGATAACGGGCATCCTCGTTAAAGGTAAGAAGCAGTTTTGTCTTCCGCCACTCGAGACAGAGATACGGAAAAAAACTGATGAAGACGATGAGCGGAGCGTACAGTCTGTACTGCGCAGCGATGAGGAATGTCATCACGACGGTCGCGATGGCGACGCCCCACCGCCAACGCCAATGACTGTCATCCTGTTTGAGCAACTGTTCAATTCGCTTTTCTTTCGTCAGCATATGTACTCCCTTCGTAAGATCGATAGTGCTTCGTCACCTCATCCCGTGTCGGTTGGTCCGGGTCGGCTTGTCGTAATTGCCGGACGGTCTGATAGTGGGTCCATGCTAGCAGGACAATCCCTAGACCAATGATGCCCAGGACGATGAAGCCTAGACCGATTGACAAAACCTCAAGGCGACTGAGAAGGACCATTCCTATGACCACTCCAATCCAGTAAGAATAGAGGCGGTACAAGCGTCTCGTGAGTAACTCGGCTTTTCCGGACGTCAAGGTTTGCAACTGTTTACTTTCTTGACGTGTGAGATACATGAGTCCAGTCGCTGCTAGCGTCGACCCGATTCCCCATATCCACCATGTGTCAAAACCGAGCACAAAACTGTTACAGATAACTAATGCTGCTGTAAGCCATATGCTCGTATTTTGATACATTTTCCGATATGCCCCGATATATTGAATTCGTTCTTGTTTTGTCATGACTCTTTACGACCTTTCCTTGAAAAATCATCTAACGTATGTTTCAAACGTTCTCGGTTTGTCCGGGTCCATTCGCCCGATGTGACGTGGTGCTCATCAAGCGCGGACTGCTTTCGGTCAATCCAACATGGAATCAATATGAGACACGGTCCGCCGACGAGGAGCGTCCAACTCATCCAAGGTAAGAGATCGATTCCGTTGAAATGCATGACAATCAAATTCACGAACCACATCAGACTGATTAACATGACAGTAAAATCGATACGCAATAGATGATGGTAGCGTGTCGATTCGTTGAAGGATTGCTGTAATTTCATCTTGTTCCATTCAAGCCATGTCGCATAAAGAAGTGCGACACCTGGTAGGAGAATGCTATACGAACTCCATGTCGACAGAAAATAAATCGATACGGCTAACATGACTGCACTTACGATGATATTCAGACGGGTGAAGCGCTTCTCAAACTGCTCGATTTGTTGAAGTCGTTCAGCTTTGTCCATGGTGTCACCTCAGTCTTTTACGAAGTCGAGTTTGATTTCGCGACGCATCGGTTGTTCCGCGTCATACTCGGAAATCTGTCTGTCGAGCATCTTCTGTAAGAAATGCAATAAGATGACTCCACTTAAGAAGACGACGAATAGCGACCATCCCGGCCAACCGATTAGAACGATGAATGGAAAGAGGATGGCTAATAAGACGAGTAGCCCCATTTCCGATACATACTGCCAATCGATGATCCGTTTGGCTTGTTCAACATTCGTTAACTTCCTGACGAAGCGACGTTCTCGTCCGATGACGTAAAGCATAATTGTTAGTACGAGCGCCAACGGGATAGTGTACATCGGTTCTCCATTAGATTGAAGCACGAGTACGACAAGTCCACCTGTCAGTATTGCAAGAATTGAGCGCAACAAAAGCCAACGCTGCTGATAACGATAAATCGTATTGATCCGTTCTTGTTTATTCATCTCATTCATCCTTTCAGAATCGTCGAATCTCTCGACGTGTCGGTTGTTCCGGGTCGAGCCAGCGGATTTGTTGATCGAGCTTCTCTTGAGCCCATAAGATATAAAGCAATGCCCCACCGATGAGGACCGCAGGAATCCAAGACCACTCTATGATTCGAATGGCCAACGGATTCACCAGTCCGAGCAATGCGATAAAGAGGAAGTCCAGATGATACTGCAGTGTCACGACACGTTTCACCTGTTCTTGCTCCGACAATTGACTGATCGCCTCTGCTTCATTCGAAAAGAAGTAACGCGTCGCAAGTAACACCCCACCGATGATTGCGAACCCAATCCAAATGTTCCCGTCCGTTCGCATGAGGAAATAAACCGCAAGACCTGCCGGAAGTGCTAAGAGTAAGCGTTGCAGGAGTCGCTTTCGATTTGATCGTTTGATTGTATGTAGTCGTTCTTGCTTGTTCATCTCATTCACCTCTTATTTCACTATACGGGATGAGCATGAGAAAAGTTCCGTTATTTTACATTTTCGTACCAAAGTCATGTTTCTTGACGATACGATTGTCTCGGCTTATAGTTTAGTTAACTTAACTATATGTTAAAGAATGAAAGTAAGAGGTTATCAACATGAGTTTATTAAGCAATTCCCGATTTGTGTTTACCTGGTTATCCGGGATGACGCTCACGCTCGGGTTTTCAATTTTCTTCTTGAGCGTCTCGTGGTTAACCATTGATGTGTTGAAACAACCGACGCTACTCGGAATCATTTTGACCGCGGTTTCGTTACCTCGCGTGATCATGATGGTGTTCGGCGGTGTGTTCGCCGACCGGTTCCAAAAGAGTCGCTTGTTATGTTTAACGAATATCGGGCAAGGCGTGTTGATGTTACTTGTCGTCTCGCTTCATTTTGCTGACGCCTATTCGGTGGCAGCACTCTTGGTCATCTCCATATTGTTTGGTCTTTTAGACGGCATGTCTTACCCCGCACTATCATCACTCATGCCTTCAATCGTATCAGGTCAACAGTTGCAACGCGCGAACTCCCTCTTCCAAGGGTCGCTCGAGTTGATGTTCGTCATCGGTCCTTTCCTTGCAGGGATCCTACTCACGTGGGGAAGTTTTGGTCTCAGTTTCGGAACAGCGGCTGCCTTGATCTTCCTCTCTGCGATTTTGATCATGCCTCGGCTGATTCAAGATCACATTCCCGAGGTCGCTCCGCTCTCCCCAAAAGATGTGCTCGTTGATTTGAAAGAAGGCATTCGTTACGTATCGAAGACGCCTGTTTTACGAAGTGGAACGTTCGCGATCGCCATCGTGAACTTGTTCGTCATGGGACCGCTCATTATGAGTATCCCGATTCTCGTCGGTGCGGTCGGAGGGATGGCTTTTGATTTAAGTATCATCGAAGGCGGACTCGCCGTTGGAACGTTCGTCGCAAGTTTCCTGATTCTATTATTGCGGTCCGTTCATCGTGGACGTTTCGTCTTCCGAGCACTATTCCTGACGCTCGGTGCATTCTTCCTCTACACGCAGGTTCAATCGATTCCACTGCTTGCCGTCGCGGCTTCCATGAGCGGATTTATGATCATGCTCGTGTACTTGCCGACCGTCACCATCATGCAGGAACAAAGCGACTCTGACAAAATTGGACGCGTCATGAGTATCATGTCACTCGCCGCCTCGGGCCTTGAACCGATTGCGTTCGCCATCTTATCGGTTCTTGTCGCCTTGTCCGTCCCGATTCAAACGCTCTTATTGGCGTTTGGTATAATCGGACTAGTGTGTGGTGTTCTCTTGTATCTACGGAGCGAAACGTTCCGACGGACACCGTAAAGAAAGGATGAATGACACGTTGAATGAAACACGAAAACAACAAGTCCTCACGATGTACCGCCAAATCGATGAGCTGGACTTGCTGTTCACGAAATATTTTACGGAATTGAACGAGTTCGAGTTGAGTTATCAACAAGAACAGATGTTGCTTCTCTTCAAGCGCCAAGAGACGTGGACGACGACAGAGATTGCGACGAAGATGTCCATCTCCAAAAGTGCCGTCAGTCAGGTGATTAAAGTGCTCGAGCAACGCGACTTCGTCGTTCGCGAAAAAAATCCTGAGAACCTTCGGGAAAGTTTCATCCGGCTCGGTTCGAACGGCCTGGCGTACTCGAAACAAATCGATGCGATTGAAGAGCGCCTCGCTGAAGAGATGTTCTCCGTCCTCGAGGATGACGAGATGAAGATGATCAACCGCTCGCTCGCGTTGATGATTCAAAAGTTCAAATGAAGAAAGGGATTTCCACATCGGAAATCCCTTTCTTTTAGTTCATCTTATTTTTATATCGCTCAAGTCCTCTAACCGCATACTCATGATCGAGCTCTGGTGTTAAGCCTGCGACTGTCACCGTACCAATCATCCCGGCACCGTTCACGCGGATCGGTAGCGTTCCTCCGATGGCCTGATAGTCGTTCGCTGGTAACAGTGAATTTGTATCGTGTGAAAGACCCGACTCCTCAAAACGTTTCGCGATGAAGTGCGAGCTACGTTGATAGTGGTCCGTCACCCGTTTCTTCCGGAACAACCACATGTAATTCTCTTCTGTCGTTCCTTCCATCAAATGCGTGAAGACCGGGATACGGTTCTTTTCAATATGAACGGCGACGTTCACCCCGTCCTCTTTCGCCAAGTCGATGATTGTCTGACCGAGTTGAAGGGCCTCTTCATGACCGAACGTCGAAAGTGTCAATTGTTCCTCTTGTGCTTGAAGTTGTGTTGTATTCATCATAATCTCTCCTTTTGTTTGTTGTAACTGACCATCGCAATAAGTGACGCGAGTAACGCCATCCCTGCTCCGACAAAGGCGGTATTCAATACGTCTGAGACGGCGAGGACGACACTACCGAGCGTCGAACCGAGTGCGATCCCAATATTGAATGCCGAAATGTTTAATGCCGATGCCATTCCTTTCGCCGACGGGACGTATCGTTCCGCGAGCTGCACGATGTGTGTCTGTACACCGGCTGACATCATGAACGCTACGAGTCCGAGAAGTGAAATGGCGACAAGCGCCAAGAATTTCTCCGGTAATAGGACGTATTGCAGCGCTAAAATGACTGCTTGAGCAAGAAAGACGAAACGTAAGCCTTTGAGCCGCTCCTTGTCTGCGATTCGTCCTCCGATGATATTCCCGATAGCGACAAACACGCCGTATAGTAATAGAATCCACGTGATGCTCGAGCTCGCATATCCACTTACACCCGATAAGATCGGTGCCATATACGTGAACAGGACGAACGTCGCCCCGAACCCGAGGATTGTCATCGTGAGTGCTCCTAATATATGAGGATTCTTCACGAGCGCTCCAATATCACGAAGGGTTGTCTTTTCTTCGGTCTGCTGTTTGTCTTGTTGCACGGATGTGAGAATCGCAAGCAACCCAATCACACCGAGCGCAGCGACGACACCGAACGTGGTGCGCCAACCGAATGACTGACCGACCCAAGTCCCGAGCGGAACGCCTAAAATCGTTGCGACCGTGAGACCTGTGAACATGATGGAGACGGCAGTCCCTTGCTTCGTGGGTGGAACGATTCGTGTCGCCACAATCGTCGCCATGGCGAAGAATAATCCGTGTGCGACAGCAGTCACGACACGAGACACCATCAACCATTCATAGGTTGGTGCGATGACCCCAAGGGCATTCCCAATCGTGAACACGACCATTAACCAAACAAGCAAGCGTTTTTTGTTCATCCCGCTGAAGACGACCGCTAAAATCGGTGTCCCGATGGCCAACGCGAGTGCGTAACCGGAGACGAGACTTCCAGCCGTCGTCAACGAGATGGCTAAATCATCCGCGACCGTCTCGAGCAGACCGACGATGACAAACTCGGTCGTCCCGATGGCGAAGGCACTGATGGCCAACGCGAACAAGGCGCGGTACATCTGTTTCGTCATAATGAATTCCTCCTGAATTATTGAATGAAGGAGGTGATGGCTTGACTATACTGCTGAAGGACTTTACTGAGCTGACGGTCACGCTTTTTCGTCAACCGTGAACTTGGACCTGAGATGGCGAGTGACGCAATGACATGACCGTCACGCATAATCGGGACCGCGATACAACGTAGTCCGATTTCGGCTTCTTCATCATCGACTGCGTACCCTTGTTCATGAATGGCACGAAGATGATAGGTCAACAACTGACGATCGACGAACGTGTGCGCCGTCTTTTGAACGAGTTCGAGTTCCGTCATGACACGCTGTAACGACGACTCGTCCAAGAAAGCGAGAATCGCTTTTCCGAGCGCGCTTTGATGCGCCGGCGAACGTTCTCCGACTTCCGTGTGACTTCGAATCGAATGCGTTCCGTCCACGACCTGTGTATTGACGACGTTTGTGCCATGCAAGATGGCGACATATACCGTTTCACCTGTTTCTTCACTCAACTGTTGGAGCGGTGGCACGGTATACCAGTTCGTCACCGTATCAATCGGTGCTTCGACCGATTCGAGCTTGTCACCAAGGCGATAGCCGTCTTCCGTCTTCTCCACATAGTTCAACTGCTCGAGCGTATACAGGAGACGGAACGTCGTCGTCTTGTTATAGCCGGATGCTCGCATCAGCTCGGTCAATGTCATCGATTCATTCACCCGAATCAAATCAATCAAATGTAGTCCTTTTTGCAGTGTGGTCACCATGTATGCTTCCATGTTGAATCACCTCATGTCGCTTATCATAAGCAGAATGTATTGTTACTTCAAAGATACCCAAAAAAGTTTCGATATATGAAACAAGCCTGTCACACACGGTGACAGACTTGATTAATCTTCTATGTTGAATTGTTTTACAATCCGCTCTGCCGACCGTAATGCCCCTTCGATATGTCCACCGAACTGTGCATCCATCTCCGAACCGATCAAATGGAGATGGTCACCGAGTTCGATTGGACCGTAAGCCGGGAATGCCGTGAGCGGCATGAGGTCGTCAGAAGTTGCTGTCTCTGATTCTGTCGACCAGTCCATATAGTGAAATCGCAAGAAGTCATTCGCTTTCGGACCGTATAACTTCTCCAGTTGCTCAATGACACGTGTCTTCACTTGTCCTTCTCCCAACGCTTTACGTTCATCCGGTGACAGACGGAAGAATCCGAATAGCGCGCCTTGACCATCAATCTGCGAGGCGTCATGAATCTCTTGGAGCGGACCGACCCAACTCATCCCAAAGCCAGACAGACCCTCTTCTCGCCAGAACGGTGTCTCGTATACGATGAGTGTCTTCGCTTGGGACGCCATCCACGTCGGAGTCGTTTTGAGCGCATTCCGTGTCGATTCTGATAATTTAGGTTCGATTGTCAACTTGGCGACAAGGCGTGGAGGAAGTGCGAGAATCACTTCATCCGTGTGATGCACCGCCCCATTTTGGAACGTCAATTGGACTCGGTCTGCCTGTCGGTCGATGGATGTGAGGCGATGCCCAATCCGTACGATGTCCTCGGGTAACTTTGCGTATAATGCTTCCACTAAACTCGTCATCCCGCCGACTACACGTTTCGATCGGACGATGCTTTCCTCCGGCAACACATGTCGTTCCGGGGCAGTCGTCGTCTGGCGTTCGAGCACCATTTGTCCTGTCGTATGTTGAAGGAAAGACTCGAGTCCGAGTGTATCCACGAGTTCCGAGATGGTCTTCTCCGTATCCGGCCAATACCATGTCGGTCCTAGGTCATAGCCATCCTTCGTGAAGATGCGTCCACCAACTCGGTCACGTGCCTCAAAGACTGTGACGTCATATCCTTTTTGATGAAGCTCACTTGCGGCATATAGCCCGCTGACACCAGCTCCGATGATGGCAATTGATTTCATTGTAAATTCTCCTTTGTCGTCCGTCTCTCCTCGATTATACTGAGTTAGATGATTGGATCTGTTCTAGAAAGGACGACATCAATTGAAAAATATGTTCTATTATCTCTACTTCCCGTATATCGTATTGATGCGCATCCTGTACCGATTTATTCGGACAGAGAATGGGATGACTTGGGCACTATGTCTCGTTTCACACTCTATATGGTTTCCATTTTTATTCGATTTCATTCAATGGCCGATTTTAGTCGAGTCTGTTATCGTTCTTTACGTAATGAGCGCTCTATACACGCCCCAACTCTACTTTGAGACGGACGTAAAGCGAAGACGACCAAACAGATATATCCCAATCGAGGAGCGACATCGTTAAGTCCAATCCACATCATTCAAGTAATCAACAAGCTGTTGATTGGCAATCTCGTTCTGCATCAATAGCTTCTCACCTTTTTCTATCCTTTGATCACCTGGATAGTAAAGTCTCAAAATTTTCAAGCATTCGTCTACAGTCGTCGCAAAACTCTTGTCCTTCACGTTGATGGTCAAATACCAACCTCGAATGACACGCTTCACGATGGAGCGCTTCTCCAGATGAGACATCTGTCCACGAAGTAATTTGGACTTAGCTGTTTCAATGGTGGAAACTAAATCCTGGTTCAACGCCTCACTCACACGATTGTCCGGCTTCATGAGTGGGAATTGAGTCGAAACATCTTCCCCGTAAACACACGTACAGAGATGTCTTAGCCAAAAGCCCCATTCAAAACGGTTCGCTGAATCCAGTGCCACATCCAGACGACCGATATCGTAGTCGATTTTGATGACTTCCGGATGTTCCGTTAGTAATTGCTCCGTCTGTTCCACCAATGCCGTCGCATCGACATCCTCATGCACGAGTATCGTCAAATCGAGATCCGATTCACCAGCAACAGCCGTCCCGCGACCGATGCTTCCATAAAGGTATATGCTATGTAGCTGTTCATCGAATGCTTCTTTCACCAATTCGATTGCTTTAAAGAGCACCACTTCAAACTCAGGTTGCACGTGATGGATGGATGTTTGGTTAATGACGTAACCTGCTTCGTCCGTTCCAAGTCGAGTCGGCTTGATCATGACACACCTTGTTCAATGAACGATTGGACCTCAAGCACTTGGTGAAGATGAATCTGGTCGACGATATAGTAATACTTCGTATTCGTTTCGGGATATTCCTCAACGATCGCTTCACACCATTCGCGGTCGAACATCTTCTCCCACGATGCACGAAGCTCTTCCTCGCTCTCTGCCTCACGGTCTTCAAAAGAGAGGAACCATCGATTTAAGGCGAACACCCAATACCCTGCTTCCAGTTCTAAAACGGCCTCATCAGGTAGCTCAACGGTCAATACGACACCCGGTTCCCCAACCTCTAAAAAAACCACCACGCGCGACATTTGGTGGGGTATCACTAAGCCAGACGGGATCATTCCCATTCAGTAATCGTTTCGTGCGTTGCCCATATTGGTCAGCCAGCCAATCGTAGGCAGATCGATGATTGGCATCTTCCTCATCTTTAAGCATGCCGTAGTTCGGGTCACCGAATAAAAAGCCATTCTTCTTAGCGGCTTCCCACGCACCTGCATGTTGATATGTATAATAGATTGCCATTCAATCGACTCCTTTCAAGTCTCTGTGCTCAGTATAACGAGAATATAGAATACAATGCCAGTGACAGTCTTTCAATCTGGATGTATTTGGAAGTATAATGAAGACGTAGAAAAGGAGGCATGTCTATATGAACATCATCATGGTTTCATTATTCGGACTCATCTTCACGATTTTGCCAATCGCCGTACTGATCATCGGTATGTTGTGGATTCGTAATGTCGTCGTACGTTCTGAGAAACGGGCAGACGAGCAACTCTTTATGGAACGTGAACGCTCGAAGCAGTTACAAGTATTGATTGAACGTCTCGACCACATCGAACAACAATTAGATTCGAACACAAAACGCAGCTGACTTAAGTTAGCTGCGTTTCGTATTATCATACTTCCATTCAAACGGTTTAGATCGAATGAGTCCGAGTTTGAATCCGATGCGCCATCCCATCCCTCTCACTCGGTCTAATAACCTGTCGCCTCGACCGATAAAAGGCATGACAGCTCGAACTTGAGTGAGATCGACACGATGAGTGACATGCTGATATGTCAAACCGACTGAAGGTTGATTCGCTACGGTCGACTCACACCACGCACGATCAAAAATGCGCTCCCATGATTTTCGGATTTCTTCTTTTGAAAAGTGAGAATCGTCATAATCAGCGTTCTCCTCATCATAACTTTCGAAAATATATCCATTATTCAAGACGATATGCCAGTATTGAAACTCTGATGCTAATACTGCTTCATCTGGAATCTCAACCGTCAAGACAATTCCTTTCGCACCTTGATCAATATGTCCATCCCTGCCTAAATCGGGAAACTCGTCCCAACACCAAATGGGATAGTTCCCATTCATCAAAATGTCGGTACGCTTCTCGTATTGCTCGACCATCCAGTCATAATATATTTTAAAATCATCATAGTCAGGATCCATAAACAATGCGTGTTCCCCGCTCGCTTCAAGATATCCCCTCTTTAAAGCCTGGTGCCACGCTGCTTCATGCTGGTATGTATAATAAATTCCCAATGCCTTTTTCACCCTTCCATCGTTCGTCTCCAGCTAGTTTATAAAATTTACGCAGAAGCACTACGACAAAAAAAGAACCCGGTCATATTATGTGATTGGTCTGAATGATACGGGTGAAGATAGATTAATCAGGGACGAGGGACGACCATACTCCATTGATTCGTCGATGAACGACTCTAACGTGCGCACGTTTTCCGTCACGACTTTGACAAGGTAGCTATATTGTCCGGCTAAACGATGACATTCAATCACGGACGGCTGTTGACGACAAAATTCACGAAACGCCTCGCACCGATGTGTGTCGTAAAGAATGAAGGCAGTCACGTGTTTGTCTATCTTTTCGGGATTGATGACGGCCCGATAGCCTGTAATGACTCCGCGTTCTTCAAGTCGCTTTACCCGTTCGGTCGTAGCGGGCGTGGATAATCCAATCTGTCGTCCTAATTCGGTCATCGAGATTCGGGCTTGTTGTTGCATCAATTCAAGAATATGGCGGTCTATTTCATCCATTTGTCATTCACCTTTCAAAAATAAAGTGAAACGGTACATAATCCGTTCTTTCTTAAGTCATTCGCTGAAACTTCCGTCAAACCTCTATGTATCTGTATTCCTCCGTTGCATACACTTGAAGTATCTAATTCAAGGGGGAATATCTATGCCAACACCAGTCGTTCCATTACTCATCATCGATGTCCAACAAGCCTTTCATGATCCAAGCTGGGGAAACCGCAACAATCTACAATGTGAAGAGAATATCGCAAGGTTGATCGAGACATGGGAAGAACAGGACCAACCGATCTTCTATGTCCAACATGTCACACAAGTACCGACTTCACTCTTCTATTTCAAAAAAGACGGTCATTTGTTCCAAGACTTCATTCAACCTCGTGAACAAGATGTCATCCTGACAAAACAGGTGAACAGTGCCTTCATCGGAACGGATTTACAAGAGCGACTCGAAGCACTTGGTGCGACACAGATTGTCATCACCGGATTGATCACGAACCATTGTGTTGAAACGACAGCTCGAATGGCGGGCAACCTAGGATTTAATCCAATCGTTGTGTCGGATGCGACGGCAACGTTCGACCGTCAATCAATCAGCGGGACATGGATCTCTGCAGAGGTCATCCATGACGTGTCGCTCGCGAGTCTGAATGAAGAATTTGCATCGATTCAAACGACGGAAACGATGCTCCAATTCATTCAACAAAAAGAAGTACAGCCCTTCTCATGAAGGCTGTACTTCTTTGATGTCATCCTGCTTGATCTCGAAGGGCAGCATGAGATGTGAGAAAAGAACTTTTCTTAAAATATACACTTGAAACGAGTAACGTCAACGCTCCAATCAGATACAGGAGATTGGGATTGATCCAGTCCGCAAACATTCCTCCAAACAAATAGCCGAATGGGGCCAACATTCCTTGAAGCGCATAAACGACCGTCAACGTTCGTCCTAGGTATTCAGATTGAATTTGACGTTGAAGAAGTGTCTGAAACTGAATGCCCATCATACCGATTGCAATCCAAGCTATCCCAAAACTGGTCAACGTCACGCCAACGTTTCGATTCAACCAAATTGCAGATACACACCAAGCAAACCCTCCAATTCCTGTCGCCAAAACGAAAGTCCAACGCAATGAGCGACCACCGTAACGGGTAGACAGACCGCTCCCAAGTAACGTTCCTACGGAAATCGCCGCAAGCCATAAGCCATACATGTTCTCAGTCGTAGCGAGTATCGGGAGTACACCAAGTGAGATCGACACCATAAAGTTAAGGCATGTGAATGCAACAATCAATGTCCGAAACGTACCGAGTTTCCAAACATATCGAAACCCAACTTTCAAATCAGTCATATAAGTCACATCGTCTGATTCACGAGTCACCGTCTCACTGATTCGAAGGAAGAAACCGATGACCGCAAACAAAAAGAGATAAAGAACTGCGTTACTCGTAAACATGAGACCGATACCGATGATTGTCAGCAAGAATCCCGCAATCGCATTACACAACAAATCGAGACTATGGTGTGTGAACGTGAACCATGCGTTCACTCTCTGTAAGTCCGCTTCTCGTACAAGTTTTGGAACGAGTGCATATTCTGTCGGATAACTCAGCTCACTCGCTAGCGTTGCGAGGAACAATCCGGCGATGACAATTCCAACAGTTAACTCCCCCACTGCATATAAACTCGCTAAAATAATCAAAACCATCGCCTGGACCGCCATGGCAACGAGCAATAACTTCTTTTTTGAATAACGATCAATGAGTGGTCCATAAAGTACTTGGAATGCCACTGGTATCATTGCCGCAAACGTGGTGACACCTATCCAAACCGAGGCATCCGTCGTCTCTTTGACATACCAGACCGACGCCAAAAAATAAAAGCTATCCGCAAAGTTCGCGATGACACGCACTACTAATAAAACCAATATATTCCGATTCATCTTATCCGCTCCTCATTTGATTTGTCGATGTCATGACAGACAAATCAGAGGGCGGTCCACGTATGCAAGGTTATATATCGTTCAAGTAATGGTACATGGTCTACTCCTTTTCCAATATGTTTCGAGTGCTTTCAATCAAAATGACCAACTTTCCCCCGACTGTATAATCGATGGGTCACATGACTCGCATCGACTTTCTTCAATCTACGGTCAAGATTCGAGGATGCAACGATTCCAAATAAAACGAGACTACAAGACAATAGCAATCCAGAAGTGTACCCTTCTCGATACAAAATTATCATACTCATGAGTGTAAATAGTACAATCATTCCAAGACCTAAAGCACACTCATACCAGACGAGTCGTCGATATCGCACGCTTTCGTTAAATGTCAAAAGAACATTCGTCCGAAAGGCAATCTTGATACACGCCGTGACCGGAAATAAGACGATGAACCAAGTGATTTCGGCTAACCGCTGATGATCATTCCAGTAAAACAAGGCACCGCTCAAAGTAATCAAGAGTCCCACTTGAATTGCAAGTCGGGTCGAGCGTTTTCCAGATGCGTAAAGTTGAGAAAATCGCTCAGCACTATTCATCCAGAGGATCCCTCCTTCTGTGTATATCACCTTTACTGATACTATGGACATAATCATTAAGCATGAAAGAAGGAATGAAATGTTTACTACAAAATCAGAAGTAAATGTCTACTTCAAGCTTGTCGGTGATGATTTTTCGATTGATGAAGTGACAAGGCTACTGGATTTAACCCCAACCGAATTCTATAAATTGGGCGAGACACGGGAACCTTCTAAACGTCCATCTACCTTTACCGCATGGATGATTGGTACGGGTTATCAACCTTCATTTGACGTGAACGATCAGTTAAAACAAATTATTGAAACATTAAATGGGAAAGAACTAATATTAGACCAACTCTATCAAACATATGAAAATCTACAAGCCAAATTTGTCATCGTCATCGTGATTGAAGATGGACAGGCTCCAGCGCTAGTCATAGATACGGATACAATCCAGTTTGCTCACCGAATTCAAGCCGAGTTTGATATTGACTTGTATGCGAATCCTTACGAAGAAGATGACTTTTTTGATGAAACTTAACGCATCACTCTACATGAATTCGTTTCATCCGCTTCCAATGTATAAACGCATTCGCAAACCAAATGATTGTTAGTAGCGGAAACATGACGTTCATCCAGTTCGAACGTTCTATGTGGAATAAGGGAATCGCAAGAAAGAGAGCCAAACTCAATATGCCTGCTCCAAGATACATGACGAATAGTAATCGATGGTTCGACTTCATCGTGAATCTTCCGCACTCAAAATCGGATACTTCACTGCATTTTTCACAAGCTTGTCTTCAATTGCTTTCGAGACATCGATTCCAGCAGCGTGAGCGAACGTCAACGCGTAAATCAACACGTCAGCAAGCTCCTCTTCCATCTCCGTCTTTTTCGTCTCAAGCGCTTCTTCACTCGAGATCCACTGGAATACTTCAAGTAACTCACTCGCCTCGAGCGACAAGGAAAGTGCCAAGTCTTTCGGGTTATGGTGAAACGCCCAATCGCGCTCATCTCGGAACTTAATAACCTCGTCCATTAATCGTTGTACTTCGTTCATATTCTCCACGTCCTCATTCACATTTTGTATTCAATGTTTCGTTAAACTATATTCTACATTACCAAAAGATGTAATTCCAATGTGTGATTATCTTCCTCTTAAGCCCTTCTCTGTAAAATGTTATACTCCAACTAAAAAGGGAGGGATTCGGTGCTTACTTTCCAAAGCGTCTCGGTTCGTCAACAAGACACACTCATTCTCGAAAACATTTCATTTACGATCCAACCCGGTGAGTTGGCCGCCATTCATTGTGGCGTCATTTCTCGGGAAATCATCTTCGGTCTCATCAGTCAGGAGATCTCGACATACACCGGGAACATCGACCATGCTTCAACGTTTTCTCTCTTCTCTATCCGGGACGGCTTATACGACCGACTCACCGTTGAAGAATATTTATGCTTCACTAAGCGTCTTTATGACTCATCCGACTCGGTCGAATCGGTCATTGAGCGTCTCCAACTCACCACATATCGAAAGAAGCGTCTCCATCGTCTCAGTCGCTCCCTTGTCAGACGCACGCAGTATGCTGCGATGCTTCTCCAGGACCGTGACCTGTATGTGTTTGAAGAACCGGATCAAGACGTAGATCAAGAGACACGTCACCTTTTACGCGATACGCTACAGACATTGACGTCGAGACAAAAAGCCGTCCTCATGTTGACGAGTAACATGGAAAGTGCGCTCTTCATGACATCGACGGTTTATCGGATCGACCATCGTCACTTACGCCTGTTAGACGTGGAACCAGAAGAAACGGATGAGACAGAAATCTCATCTGAGGTCATCCACGTCCGTTTCGAAAAGATCCCGACGAAGGTGAACGAAAAAATCATCTTACTTGACCCTCCTGAAATCGACTTCATCGAAAGCCAGGACGGCCAATCGATTTTACATAGTCAATCGGATCAGTTCCCGAGCGTCTTCACGATGAACGAACTCGAGACGCGTTTGACCCCGTACGGTTTCTTCCGCTGCCATCGGTCATATCTCGTGAACTTACAACGTGTCCGCGAAGTCATCACCTATACGAAAAACAGCTTCAGTCTCGTCTTGGATGATTCAGAGAAGACAACGATTCCGTTATCTAAGACAAAAATGGCGGAATTGAAGACGATGATGGGGCTCAAATAGTCTCCATTCATAGCTCATATCGCTTCATTCAACTCCTGATAAGCGCTATTTGTCGCCATTTGAATGCGATCCCCTTTTATTCCTTATACGATAGAGACAAGAAAGATGATATCGACAAGGAGGAACCGGAATGGAACCAATCATTCAAGTGAACGGATTGAAGAAATTGTTTGGAAACGAGGAAGCGTTACATGATGTGACGTTTACGGTAGGAAAAGGGGAAGTGTTCGGCTTCTTGGGACCGAGTGGTTCTGGAAAGACGACGACGATTAAAATTCTGACGTCACAGCTCGCACAGACATCTGGAGATGCAACTGTCTTCGGTGTGCCGGTCGCTGACTTGAAACAAGAACAGTACCGCAAACGCATCGGCGTGTTGACAGATAACAGTGGTCTATACACACGACTTTCGATTGAGGAAAATCTCAGTTTATATTGCGATCTATATGATGAACCGAAGACCCGGATTGATGAAGTATTGAACATGGTCAATCTCAGCGGGGAACGAAAGAAGCGCATCGACAAACTCTCTAGAGGAATGTTGCAACGGGTGACGCTCGCACGCGCCCTTCTTCATGAGCCAGAGCTCCTGTTTCTAGATGAACCGACATCGGCTCTCGACCCGGTCAATTCTCGACACATCTATAAAGGGATTGAACGGTTGAAGGCAAACGGGACGACCATCTTTTTAACGACACACGATATGCAGGAAGCTGAAGAGCTGTGTGACCGTGTCGCTTTTTTACATCAAGGGTCGATTCAATTACTCGATGCTCCGAACGTATTGCGCAGGAAATATGCGACTGGATCGATGCGAGTCGAATTGAACAACGGCCAGACGCATGAAGTGACACAAACTGACGAAGGCGCAGACTGGCTTCATAAACAGATGCGCGCTAAAAATATCGCGTCAATCCACTCCAATGAGCCGACACTCGGCGACATCTTTATCGAAGTGACAGGGAGGAAATTATCATGACTTTTTCAATGAAACGTGCACTCGCCATTTTCCAAAAAGACTATAAAGATTTGTCTCGAAACTTGTTTGTCTCGTCGACCTTGATCATGCCCCTCTTCTTCGCTGTCTTCTATTCGCGAATCGGTGACGGTGGCGTCGATATCACGTACTTCGTCATCAACATCACGTTCAGCCTCGTGGCCATCTTCGTACAGTGTGCGTTGATCGCCGAAGAGAAAGAGAAGAACACGCTTCGCGGGCTCATGTTGTCCCCGGCGAGCACGCTCGACATCTTGCTCGGAAAGAGCGCTCTCACATTCGTGACGACGATGATCCTCATCGTAGCCTCGTCATTTTTGATGGATTACGCCCCGCAAAATCTGGCTGTGATTGCCCTCGCGCTCATCGTCTCGACGTTCTTTTATATCGGAATCGGAACGATGTTCGGCTTGATGACGAAGACGGTCATGGAAGCTTCATTGATTGTCATGTTGCCGTTCTTTTTCTTCTCGTTCTCACCGATGTTGTTGCCACTACAAGACCGTTTCGCCATCATCGGATTGCTCGAATATTTACCGAACGTGCTCTTGATTGATGTGGCTCATCAAGTGGAAGACGGTGCGAACTTCGGTACCGTCGGGCTAGAGCTTGGGTTGCTCACTGCGTGGGCGCTTGCCGCATTCGTCGGTAGCGTCGTGATGTATAACCGGAAACAGACGGATTGAAAAAAGAATCGCCTGAGAACGGGCGATTCTTTTCGTATACACTCATTTATGTTCCGCTGGTGTCCAACGCTCCTGTTCACTCGACGCAGGGTAATCAATTCCATCCGGATAGGCAATCAGCTCGATGAGTGACCCCCACGGTGCCTTCCCGTATACGCCTTGGTTATCCCCATTGTCTTCGACATCGGCTAACGGGTGTGGTTTCGATAACAACTGTCCACCCGCACGTTCAAAGCGCTGAACCGCCTCTTGCATATCATCCACATAGATTGCGAAATGATGTAAACCGTACGATGAGATTCCTGTCGGTTCGGTTTCATTTACTCGTGCGACTTGAAACAACTCGATAGACGGTCCTGATTTGATTTGAAGCAGCCGCATATGGATGATTTGTTGTCCGTCTGGTAAGTCCAGTTGCTGCTCCGCTTCTTTCCCTTCCATCGGCTCATCTTCTGGACGTTGCACGTCGTAGCAAATCTCAGCGTGGAACGCATCTTTCAAAAAAGTAGTTGCCTCCTCAATAGAAGGCACTGTCATGCCGATGTGATCAATTCCTCTGTTCATGATGAGTCCCCTTCCATTGTTGACGGATCCGATCCATCCACGTCATGACATCCCGTGAATAAAGTCGCGTCTCGTCAGCTTCACCAGAAATGACACGATGCATCGCGTCGATTTCATAGCGTAATGCCTGCTCCGTCTCCCCAAGCTGAACGGTCTCAACCGATCCATCTTTCGTGTACGTGATGGTCGCCTCCGTTGCACGAGGAAACGAATTGACGGTAATGTACCCGTCTTCTCCAGCGACTACTCCTTGTTTCGGTAACTTTGTGCGCATCGCAAGGGTAATGTTCACTATTTGATCAGAATCCGTACGAAGGATCGTACTTGATTGTTCATCGACCCCGGTCTTGTATGGCTTCATTGTCGTCAACACTTCCACCACTTCTTCGTCTAAGAAATTTCGAGCGAACGATAAGGCGTATGTTCCGATATCGAGCATCGCACCCCCAGCCAATTCCGGATTGAAGAATCGGTTAGACGGATCATCTTCTTTATAACTGCCGAACGTCACATGAATCATATTGACTCGTCCGATTGCACCTTCCTGAACACGCCGTCTCAACTCTTCAAAGAGCGGCATATGATAAATCGTCATTGCTTCGAGCACAATCACCCCTTGATCATCAGCCAGACGCTTAATATTCTCCAGCTCTTCACTGTTTAGTGTGATGGCTTTTTCGCAAAGGACATGTTTTCCATGTGCGATGGCTTGTTCCATCATCGAATAATGGAGGTGATGAGGTGTCGCCACGTAGACGATGTCGATGTCAGGTGAAGACAACATCTCATCTAACGTTTGGTACACATATCTCACACCATATTCTTGCGCGAATTGTTCGGCTTTTTCTACATCTCGTCCCCATACCCCGTAGGCAATACCATCTGATTGTGCGAGTGCTTGAGCGAATTCTGTAGCAATCGCACCTGGTCCAATGATTCCCCATCGCTTCATTTCACTTCCCCCGTTTCCGTTGAATAGACGACTGTATCGTGATGCGATGCGACGATGATGTGCGTGACGACATCTGTGAATAAGGACGTATCAACCACGCCACGTACTTGAGATAACTGGTGGTGCACCTCAATCGGATCTTCAGACGGGTGGACGATCACATCGAGTAATCGGTTTCCGTTCACGGTCACCAAGGCCCCGTCACTATTCAAACTTTGACGAACTTGTAGAGATGTCACCCAAGGGTACTCTTGAATTTTCTGACTCACATAAGTGAATGCTTGTGGAAGAACTTCTAAGACAACCGGATGATCAAACGTCAATCGTTCAACAAATTTAGAATCATCCACTATTAATACATATCGCTTCGCCATGGTTGCAATAAGTTTTTCTTCCGTATGAATCCCGCCTCCACTCTTCAAGGCGTGGTGTCGTGTATCAACTTGGTCACATCCGTCAAAGGCAAGGTCGATCAGCGAGACATCCCCCGTCTCGACAACCCGAAGCCCTTTTTCCAGACAAGCGCGTCGTGTGACAAAAGAAGGTGTCACGATTGTCACGTCCAGTTCATTCGCATGAATCATATTGATGAGGTGTTGAATCGTACTGCCACCCCCAAGACCGATTGTCATCCCCGATTCAATCCAAGGGAGCGCGGCTTCCGCACACTTCTCTTTTACATCCATCTGTTCATTCCCCCTGTAACAGTTGTTGGGCCGTGCGATCAGTTGTCACGATGACATCAATCAACCGATGCTCGGCGGCGACTCGAATCGCCTCTACTTTCTCACTTCCATAGGCAACCCCGATTTTAAGTGGCACCTTTGCGAGTTGTTGATGCTCAATATGGACTGTTCGATCCGATAACGAAGTGGTCACGGTCTCTCCATTTTGATTATAGAAGTGCGAGCAAAGATCTCCGATGATTTGGAGTTCGTTCATTTCCTTGGTAAACGTTTGACCATAGAAGGCCAACCAGTTGGATTCCTGGTTCAGTTGGGCCGAACCGATTCCAAAGAGGGCGATGTTCATCCGTCCCCACAGCTCCACGACTTCCTGAGCATGTGTTGACTGCGTCAATGCTTGTTTGATGGCGGCATTCGGTAAAATAGCAGGAACATCGATTAATTTAGAACGTCCACGCCATTTTCGTGAGGCGTCATACGCTAACGTGTTCGCATGGAAACGACTTTCGAGTTTTCCGTCCGGTCCACCGATGAGTGGCACACATTGGATACTTGAATACTCCTCTTTTGGTGTGAGTTCCTCCACAACGGCAGCGAGTGCTGTCCCCCAAGAAAAGCCGATCACATCGTCATCGGTCACCATCGACTCGACGTATGTCGCGCACGCTTCTCCCATACGTTGTAACGTCTCTTCACGTTGTCCTGATTTTTCAGGTACAAGGATGACATGTTTTAGACCAAACCGCTTTTTCAGTTGGGCTGCCACGTCAATTGATTGAAAGCGATCATAATCGATTTGAAACTTCACAATTCCTAATTCTCGAATGCGTTTTAACATGCGACTAACCGTGGCCCGATTGACATCGAGTGTCTCTGCAATCTGGTGTTGTGTTTGATTCTGTTCGTAATACAAGTGCGCTACTTCGTAAAGCCTTTTCAGTTCTTCTGACATTCAGTCACACCCCTTTGCACAAATGTACAACTAAATGAACATTTGTGCAAATTAGGATATATTTGATTTAAAAAAACACAAAAACGCGTCATGATTGCTGTCGTGACGCGGGTCTCGAATTCAAACGATTTATGGAAAAGGATTATTCTCATCGTTTAGTCGGATTCGAAATAAAAGAAATGGAACAAACAGAAGACTCAAATAGCCTAATGTAAACAGACGTTGCGTTTCCCCTGAAATGTATTGCGTGTGCCCACAGTTTGGACACGCTTTTCCATCTTTTGAAAATCCGAGTGACCATACCTCTTTCACTTTCCACTTATACTGACAATTCGTGAAACGTGGTGCCATCGAAATATCCCCTCTCTTACTCATTACGAACAAGGGGAGGAAAGTTTCGATTTTCAACATTTTCATATTCCTTGGGTATATACATCATGGAGATTGACGATTTTGGCTCATTCGCGCAATGAGTTGGACCAATTAATATCCTCAATCTAAATAACTCATTCACGAAGCAAACGTCCATCGTCATTCCATTGTCCATACATTTCATTTGCTCTCGTCTTCTCGATCAATTTATTGAGACGTTTCGTATACAACTCACGGTCTTGACGAACGCTTTGAATCGTATCAATTCGAATACGGCGATATAGTTCGGGAAAAGTCATGAAGTTCGCATACACCTGAGAATCTTCCTGTAATCGTAATATGATTTCTGAATCAACGACAAACGACGTAACGCGCATATCAGGAAGAACGCTTAATCCTTGTTCTTGCATAAGTCCGAGTCTTATCAAACGTCTTACCCTCTCTTTATTTAGCTCCGTCCAATTACTCTTTTGTCTTCTGGGTGAAAAACGTTGGGCGAATTCTCCCTCTGCTGTCTTCTTAGCAATCCCATCAATCCATCCGAAGCACAACGCCTCTTCAACAGCATCGAGATAGAGTAGTCCATTCCCACTATTTTTACGACTGAGAATCACCCAACAATAGGGTGTATCGTCTGCATGTTCATGTAGCCATTCTCGGAATTCACTTCGCTGTTCGAAGCGTAAGACTTTGTCGATTTCCATGACGCTCGTCCTCTCTCCTGTTTTCTTCATTATCCTATCTGTACGAAAAAATAGAAAACTCTATCTAAGCAACACAAAAAAACCACCCACCAGCTTTCGCTGATGAATGGTTCCTGTGAAGGCGTATGACTTACATCATACCGCCCATTCCACCCATGCCGCCCATGTCAGGCATTGCAGGAGCGTCTTTTTCTGGCTTGTCTGCGATGACGGCCTCTGTTGTGAGGAACATCGCTGAGACAGATGCTGCGTTTTGGAGTGCTGAACGCGTCACTTTCGCTGGATCGACGATACCATGTGCGATCATGTCGACGTATTCGCCAGTTGCCGCGTTGTACCCGACACCGACTGACTCGTTCTTGAGTTTCTCGACGATGACCGAACCTTCTTCACCCGCGTTTTCCGCGATTTGACGGACCGGTGCTTCGAGAGCACGAAGGACGAGTTTGACACCTGTCGCTTCATCCGCTGTCACTTCTGCAAGGAGCGCACGAACAGCTGGGATGACGTTGATGAGTGATGTACCACCACCCGCCACGATTCCTTCTTCAACGGCTGCACGTGTCGCATTGAGTGCGTCTTCGATGCGGAGTTTACGTTCTTTGAGCTCTGTCTCCGTAGCTGCACCGACTTTCACGACGGCTACGCCACCTGCGAGTTTCGCGAGACGCTCTTGGAGTTTTTCACGATCGAAGTCAGACGTTGTCTCTTCGATTTGGTTACGGATTGTTTGAACGCGTGCTTTGATTGTTTCTTCGTTCCCTGCACCTTCGACGACAGTCGTTGTGTCTTTTGTGACGACGACTTTCGATGCGCGACCGAGCATGTCAAGTGATGCTGATTTAAGATCGAGACCGAGGTCTTCTGTGATGACTTGACCACCTGTGAGTGTCGCAAGGTCTTCAAGCATCGCTTTACGACGGTCACCGAATCCTGGTGCTTTGACGGCTACCGCGTTGAACGTACCACGGAGTTTGTTCAAGACGAGTGTCGCGAGGGCATCGCCTTCGATATCTTCTGCGACAATCAAGATCGGCTTCCCTTGTTGCACGACTTGCTCGAGCACCGGGATGATCTCTTGAATGTTCGAGATTTTCTTGTCTGTGATCAAGATGTACGGGTTGTCGAGTGACGCTTCCATCTTGTCAGAGTCTGAGATCATGTATGGTGACAAGTATCCACGGTCGAACTGCATCCCTTCGACGACGTCGAGTTCTGTCGTGAAGCCGCGTGATTCTTCGATTGTGATGACACCGTCGTTCCCGACGCGCTCCATCGCTTCTGCGATCAATTCGCCTACTTCTTCGTCCGCTGCCGAGATGGCTGCAACTTGTGCGATCGCTTCTTTTGACTCGATTGGTTTTGAAATCAATTTCAATTCTTCGAGTGCACGACGAACCGCTTTGTCGATTCCTTTACGAAGGATCATCGGGTTTGCGCCCGCTGTGACGTTCTTGAGCCCTTCACGAATCATCGCTTGTGCGAGGACTGTCGCTGTTGTCGTACCGTCCCCTGCGACTTCGTTCGTCTTCGACGCGACTTCAGCAACGAGTTTCGCGCCCATGTTTTCGAAGCGGTCTTCGAGTTCGATTTCTTTCGCGATTGTCACGCCATCGTTCGTGATGAGTGGTGAACCAAATTTCTTCTCGAGGACGACGTTACGTCCTTTTGGTCCAATCGTTACTTTGACTGCGTCAGCGAGTGCGTCGACGCCGCGAAGCATCGCGTGACGTGCATCTTCTGAGAATTTGATATCTTTTGCCATCGTTCATTTCCCCCTAAAAAAGTTTTTGAATAATGGTGCTTAGCCTACGATTGCGAGAATGTCGCTCTCGCGAACGATTAAGTACTCTTTTCCATCATGCTTCACTTCGGTACCTGCGTACTTCGAGTAGATGACCAAATCATTTTCTTTCACGTCGAGAGCGATACGCTCGCCTTGGTCTGTCACACGGCCCGTTCCGACTGCGATGACTTTCCCTTGTTGCGGCTTTTCTTTCGCCGTATCAGGAAGCACGATGCCCCCGATCGTCTTTTCTTCTTTCTCCACGACTTCGATGATGACACGATCGCCTAGTGGTTTTAACATGGAAAAACCCTCCTCCGAATATGAATGATGTAATGTGTATCGTAAGGTTTTAGCACTCAGTTAAAAGGAGTGCTAACATTGATAAGTGTAGTATGCGACGATTAAAAAATCAAGTGGGGAACATCAAAAAATGCTCCTACTCGCGGTCAAGAGAACTTATTTGTTACAATGAGAAAAAGGTAGGTTCATTCTTATGATTAAGGACGTGTTGAATTGGCTACATTAAACTCAAACCAATCGATAAATACCCGTTTTTCGATGGCGCCTAACATTCGTCTCCGGCACCTCACCCCGATTTTACTATATGCGTTCGTCCAACTGTTTCCGCTCGCCATCCGTGAAGTGCGACCGGAATGGTTAACAGAAACGTTCGTCGGGCTCTGGCTCGCCATCGGATTCGGTGTGACGATTGTTCTGTCGATTTTACTCATCTGGCCGGACTTGAAACAATACAAGGCGCAAGGCATCCAGTCGAACTTGAACGACACGGTCAAATGGATCGGCCTCGGGATTTTGATGCAATATGGACTTGTCATCGTGGCGAACTTGATTGAGACGGCCATCTCTGGTGAACTGGTCGAGTCGATGAACACACAAAATATTGCCGAGATGGTGGAAGTCATTCCACTCATGATTTTGCCGGTCGTCTTGCTCGGACCGATTATCGAAGAGATTCTCTTCCGTCATATTTTGTTCGGAAACTTGAACGCTCGTTTCGGGTTCTGGATTGCTTTTGGGGTCAGTTCTATCCTATTCGCGCTCATCCACCAAGATAATCGGTTCCTCGTGTATATCGCGATGAGCTTCGCGTTCTCATACGCGTATGCGAAGACGAGACGATTAATCGTGCCAATCGCCATCCACGCGTTCAACAACGCGCTCGTGATGCTCGTACTATTTTTAATGTAGAAATGAGGTGGCAGTTATGCCGCGACAATTAAAAGTGATGATGCTCTTCAGTCTCTCGTTCGGTGTGTTGTTCACCGTCCTCGCGTACTTCTCGGTACAAGAGTATGGGTTCAGCTTCTGGACGTACTTCATCATCGCCGTCGCCGCTTACGACTTTTTCAAAGTGTATCAAATCTTGGCACTCGCCCGAAAAGTCAAAAAAGAAGGCACGGACAAATCCGCATAACGAAACCCCGAGTCTTACGAGCTCGGGGTTTTACTTATAGTTGTCACTTTCGATTGATCCTGTATTTCTTCTTGATAGACACTCCGAATGAGCAGTCCACGCAGACCAAACAACACACCTAATGCGACATAAATGGCATCAATCAGTAGGATTTGTGGTTCATCCAAGAAGAAATTGATGACCACGCCAATGACCAGCAAACCGTAAATCGTGATGTTCATGAGTGTAGCATCGACTTGTCTCATGATTCTCTTCGTCACCTTTTCCTCAAGCTTTTCAATCTCTTCGTGTCGATAACCATAAATCGCAAACCCTAGGCCAGTGATTGACAAGGCGACGAACTCACCATCCCATAGCGCGAACAAAAACAGTCCTACAAAAAAGATCATGAACCCAATGAGTAACTTCTTACGCACCATACCCCTCCTTACGATGGAATCCAAAGTTTTGCAAAATCAAAATAACCGAACAAGTCGACACAGACGTCCTTCAGTTCGACCGGGAACGGAATCGTCCGCTCCTCGTTATAGAGCGGGATGAAGTACGACTTCTCTTTCAACTCGCGCTCAATCTCTCGGTGCAACGACAACCAGTCCTCAAATGGCAAGTCGTCATACCGTTCGATTCGTTCCGCCAATCCCTCCATGTAAGGGATCACTTTATGTGGCGGCGAGTACTCGTTCGACATAAATTGTTCGAACCCGAGCGTGATATTCCGCTCGAACACTTCCCCATGAACGACCAAATCGACGTATTCATAATACGTTTTTTCGTGAATCGAATCTTTGAAGCTGATGGGCACAAACTCATAGGCAATCCCGTGACGTGTCAACATCTCCGCAATCCAGTCGGTCGTATCGTTCGTGTAGTCCGTCTGTTTGATTCGTATCGGACGATTGAACGTGACGGGTGCTCCTTCCGGAACATCATACGTCTCACTCAGCGAACCGAGAAAACCTCGGTCGTTCGGCGTTCTTCGCTCATTCAACGTCCCAATCTCCGGACGAATCTCCGCAATCAAGCGATGTATATAATGCCTCGCCTCTTCATTAGCGAACACACTATTCGGATGACTGTTTAAGATGACAAGCCCGAACCCGGACGGTGTCGAGATCAGTCCGGTCTCTTTGGAATCCCGCGACGAGATCCGATATGTCGGGTCATATCCGTCTGGCACTTTGATGAACTCGACCCGATCCAAGAGTGCTCGGACTCCAAAATAGTTCTCGAAAGCGAGAAGGACCGTCTTCTCCTTGTCGTGGCGATCCAATTGAAAGGGACCCGTCCCAACACTCCCTTTCGCGATGCTCGTATGAATCATCGACAGTTTCGGGATGTAGGAATTTCGGCGCCGGTCGAGCGTGACATCGACGCGATACGTGCCGTTCGATGCGATGTGCCGGACGTGCCGGTACATATAGCGATACACATCCGACTGAACGAGTGTGCGTAAACTCTTCGTCACGTCTTTACTCGTCATGAGCGACCCGTCATGAAAACGGACGCCTTTCCGAAGAAACAAGACGAGCGTACTTCCCTGCCATTCGTAATGATGGGCAAGCTCTCCTGTGACCTCTCCGGACGCATCAATCATGAAGAGACGATTGAATACGTTTTGGACGAGGTGGGCGCTATGGATGTCAGCCGCCTCAAGCGGATGTGTCGTTAAAAAGTGACGACGGCGCGGAATGATGAGCGCATCGCTCGATGTTTGGACGTAACCGAACTTCTTCTCAAGCTGGCGCATGAAACGCCCTGCCTGCGCAGGCGACCAGTCCCACTCCAACTGACTCGTCACCGCCTCGACCGACTCTTTCTCCATGCGTTCGAGTAGCTGTTTCGCCAAGTCGCGCTCCACGTGTCGCAGCCATTCAAGTCGCGTCAAATTCCCGCGACCGCGTCCGCTCGTATACGTGAGCCATCCTTCTTCTTGCCATCGTGCCAAATGGCGCTTCGTCTGCTTCGGGCTTAAATGGATGGCTTCCGCCATATCAGAAATCGTGTACGCCCCGTCCCGACACTCTTTCCACAATCGAAATAAATATGCATCCACGTCGCATCCCCCTTAAAAGTGGACATCATTTCCCCATATCGTCCATTTTTCATATCCGTTGTCTTGTTTATCATACAGGTACAGAATGGAAGGTGACAAGATGAAATGGAAAGATATACCTAAGCCAATTAAAGTACGACTCGTAACATCATTTTTTAACCGTTCGGTCTCATTCGCCATCATGCCGTTCATGGCACTTCTCTTTGTCAAAGCGTTCAATGAATGGATTGCAGGCGTCTTCTTAGTCTCACTCGTCTGTCTCGGATACGTCATCGGGTTGATCGGGGGATACCTCGCTGATAAATTCTCACGGAAGCGACTCCTCGTGTTGACGGCAAGCCTCACAGCATCCATGTTTCTCGTCATGACGCTCAGTCTCCAGTTCGACCAGATGATTATCTTCATGATTGCTTATACAATCTTCACGGTCACAAATAACCTCGGTCGGCCGGCGATGAGCGCGATCATCATCGATGCGACGACGCCGGAGAACCGAAAAGCCGTATACGCGCTCGATTACTGGTTGATCAACTTATCGATCACGATTGGGACGGCGCTCGGGGGCTGGCTCTATGTCAGCAATCAGCTGTTACTGTTTTGGATTTTGACGTTCACATCGAGCATGTTGCCGATTGCGTACGCCATCTTCCTCGAAGACACGAAACGGACGTGGACCTCACAAAAGCTCAAGCTCGTCTTCGTCGACGTGTTCCAAAGCTATCAAATCGCCTGGCGTGACCGCCCGTTCGTCAAAGTCGTCTTCGGCTCGATGTGTATTCTCGCTGCCGAGTTCTCCATGGGCAGTTACGTCGCCGTCCGACTCGCTGATTCATTTGAACCGCTCTCGTTCGAAGACTGGACAATCAATGGAGTACGGATGATGAGCTTGATCCAAATCGAGAACACGCTCATCGTCGTCGCGTTGACGTTCTTCATTCAACGTCTCGCCTCACGCTTCTCGAACAAGCACACGCTTCTCGGCGGGCTCGCGTTGTACACAATCGGCTACGCGGTCATCACGAGCGCGAATTCGATGATGCTCCTTCTCGGCTTCATGCTCATCGCCACGTTCGGGGAATTGTTGTACTCGCCTGTGTTGAACACGGAGAAGGCGAACATGATGCCAGAAGACCGACGTGGTGCGTACTCAGCATTTGCCGGGACGTCGTTCGCCGGTGCCGACTTCTTATCGCGCTCGACGATTTTGATCGGATCGCTTCTCACACCGTTCATGATGAGCGTCTATATCGGACTGTTGGTCAGCTTCGGCTGCTTCCTCGTCTATAGCGGCATCTATGTAAAAGAAAAGCTCGTCCTACGGCGAGCGGCTTCCTAAATCAAAACCATCCTTTCTCACGCGAAGGGATGGTTTTTAGTCGAGATGTTCTTGGTGCATCGCATAAATCAATGTCAACGCCCGGATACAAAAGATTGTCGAGAAGCCGTAGATGCTCAGCTCGAGCAATGAAATAGAAGGTTCTTGTAAACCGAGCGAGACGGCATAGCCTACGAAGCAAAGCAAGATGACGAGTGTGATTGTCCACTCGTTCGACCGCTGCTTCATCTTTTCGGCTAACGCCTTGTCTTCTTTCTCGACACGTTCCCGTTGCCAAAAGTAAAAGAACAAGGCATACATCGCAAATGAGATTCTCGGAACGTCACCTAAAAGTAAATCAAAGATGATGAGACCTAAAAATAGATATGTCCCCAACTGATAGCCACTCTGCATGTGAAGACGCGAACGAAGTGGTCCATTTGCCCTCCACTTCATAACCCGATCACAGCTACAGTCAACCCACCGTAGACGAATCCGAGTACGATGGCACTGATGGCCATTCGTTTATATTGTGGATACTGATACAGTGCAATCGCCCCACCGACGACGTGAACAAACGCGACGATGAACGTCAAAATCGGAAAAAGCATAGCAAACCTCTTTTCTTTTTAGGAAATCATGGAAACAAATCCATTTTCCGATATACTAGAGTCCGAACTTATTATAACAATTATGGATAGGGAGTTGAAATCCGATGAATGTGTCACGCATGGATTTGACGACGGAAGAAATGCAGCTCGTCAACAGCGAAGTCGAGAAGCGCAAGCGCAGCTTACTCGTCGCGTATTTACTTTGGTTTTTCCTCGGTGCACTCGGTGCACATCGCTTTTATTTCAAAAAGATTGGGTCAGGAATTGCGATGGTCCTCCTCGTCGTCTTGACGCTCGGTTTCGGTGCCATCATCACAGGAATCTGGGCACTCGTCGATGCGTTTCTCATGCCAGGTTGGCAACAGCGCGAAGTCGAACAAATCGAACGTGAGACGATCGAGCTACTGCAAACACGCTCTGACCGCTACACAGGATTCTAATCAAAAGACGATCGAGGCATTTCGCCCCGATCGTTTTTCACTGTTCTTTTAAGTAGAATGCGAAGTCCCGTGTCTTCCGTTCTTTCACCGCATAATGAATCCATAGCCACGCTAACCCTTCTAGTTCACGGGCAAGCTTCAACCCATGGAGCGGATGCGTATCGAAGCCGATCTTGTTCGATAGCTCGACGACAAGTCGCACCGCTTCTTCATCATTTCCTGCGACAAACATGACAGAACCATCCGGATTACCTAAATTCTCGACGCCCGTCTGATTGAACGCTTTGACGACTTTCGTATCGGGAACGAGTCGCTGCAAATACTCCGCACCCGACACCCCGTCCGGTCGCTCGACTTCGTTAAACTCGATGGCGATCGGATTCGTCACATCAATCAACACTTTCCCATTCAGTCCATCAAGTGTCGGCAGCAGGTCGACCGCTGCAGCAAATGGTGTACATAGCAGGAGCACATCGCTTGCTGAGGCGACTTCTTGTAACGTCAACGTCCCTTCCCGCTCCGTCCGTGTCCCGTACAGCACCTCATAACCGGCCTGTTCGAATTGCTCCCCGAGCGTGCGACCGACTTTCCCGGCACCTAAGATTCCGAGTTTCATGTCTCACAACTCCTCGTCTGTCCGTGTGACCGTTCCTCCATACTCTACTGCGAGCCCGTCTAAAATCGATGGGTCGAATTCTTCCCCGATGGCCATGACGCCGGTCTGACCTGGTTCGATGTTACCGACCGTCCGTTTGAATGTATCTTGAATACCTTGCATGTGCTTCACGTCTTTCGTACCGCCGATGAGACCACCTGTGAGTGTCCCGAACAGGATTCCGAAAGGACCTCCGAGGATCCCAACCGCCATCCCGATGAGCGCACCTTTCGTCGACTTGTTGACGGGTGCGAGCTGCGCCGCATCCTCAAACGAGAACGCCCCGTTTTCTTCACGCTTGATGACGACCAATTGTTCAAAACCCACGAGCCCATCCGAATGGTACTTTTTCAGCTTACTGAACGCCTGATACGAGATGGCCTCTTCCGGGAACGTGAACGTGACGATGTGATACGGTTGTTTTTCCTTTTTAGCCATGAAAAATTCCTCCTTTAAGGTAGAAAACATGACGCGCACTTACCCTATCCTTTTTCCCCGAGTAACTTGTAAATAATCTACATTAAGAAATCAATCGATGGGGATGTTTATGTACTTATTATGGTAAAATTTTCATATCAACTCATAAGGAGCTTTGCTATGCAACGTACACTTCGTAAGTCCGCGACGGACCGCTCTCTGTCTGGAGTATGCGGTGGGATTGCTGAATACTTTGGTATTTCTTCAATCGGAGTTCGACTCATCTTTTTGATCCTCCCTGGGAGTTTCCTTCTTTATATGATCTTAACGAATTCCATGAAAGATGCACCTCGCTATCTATAAGAAAACGCGAAAGCTGTTCGCTTCCGCGTTTTTTGTTAGGCATTCACTTTGTCTTTCATCGCTTCAAGCGCTCCGCTGTTCAGGAAGTGCCATGGCTTGTTGTAGTGCGGTTGGAAGAAGAAGTCGACATAGGCGAGCTCTTCAATCGTCATCTCGTTTTGAATGGCGAGGGAGAGCGTGTTGACCGCTTGCGTCAAATCCGCTTTCGATAACACTTGTCCACCGACAATACGATGTGTCCCTTTTTCATAGACGAGTTTGAATTCGACTTTCTCTGCGGTCGGCATGAACTCCGGACGATATGCATCCTCGATGACGACACTTTCTACGTCGAGTCCGAATAGGGATGCTGCTTCTTCTGTCAGACCAGACGACGCAATGTTCCAGTCATAGAGTCGAAGTCCTGACGTTCCTTGTGTCCCTTGGTATCGGACACGTGGTTGCATCATATTTTCCGCGACGAGCGTCCCCATACGGACAGCGTTCGTTGCAAGCGGGATGTAGGCATGTGTGCGTGCCGGGTTGTAGTAGACGGCACAGCTGTCCCCTGCCGCAAAGATGTCCGGGTTGCTCGTGCGCATGTACTCATCGACGATGATCGCACCGTTTCGGAGCATATCGACCTGTCCTTCGAGGAGTCCTGTGTTCGGACGGAATCCGACGCAGAGGATCACGAGATCTGCCTCAAATTCACCTTTGTCCGTCACGACATGTGTGACATTTCCATCTGTACCACGGAACGCTTCGACCGTCTGACCGAGCTCAAGGTCGATTCCGCGACTTGTCATGTCCGCTTCTAGTGGATCTGTGAACGACTTGTCGAGATATTTGTTCAAGATGCGGTCGGCACTGTCGATGAATGTAACATGTTTCCCGTATGCTTCGAACGCCTCGACGAGTTCGACTCCGATATAACCCGCCCCGATGACGGCAATCTTCGTCGCATCTGTCGCACGCTCAATGATGCGTTGTGCGTGCGCATAGTTTTTACAGAGCTCGATTCCGTTCATCTCAATTCCCGGAAGTGTTGGGACAATCGGCCATGAACCCGTCGTGACGATCAAGCGGTCATACGTGTCGTGCACGTCTTCCCCTGTCTCGAGATTTTTGGCGTGGACCGTCTTCGCGTCGGCATCAATCGACAAGACATCATGTTTCATGCGCATGGTTGCTCCGAGTTCTTCAAGCTCGCGTGGAGAGGAATAGAACAATTCTTCCGCACGTTGGACGACCCCACCGACATGGAGCGCAATCCCACACGAGAGGAAGCTGACGTTGTCGTTCCGCTCGTAAACGGTGATGTCGAGATTGTCGTGCTTGGCGAGTAAACCTTTGACTGCTGCTGTTCCTGCGTGTGTACATCCGATGACTGCGATTTTCATATGAGTCGTCTCTCCTTTTATGTTAGACAGTACGTTTCATTTTACTTTGTGATAAACATCACATTTACTTCTTGACCTTAGTGTACTATTTCACAATATAAGGTTCAACAACTATGCTCACTATTTCACGTAAAAGTGTCTAAATTTTGAACAGAAAAAATCCGCTCATTCTCATGACCGGACTCGCCGCTTTTTCAATAATAGATTATAGATTATTACAAATAGATGCACGATCAAACCGAAGACGTTCATAGCGAGCCCGACGACCGCCCACCACAATGCTCCCCATCCGTATCCAAGCATCAAACTGCCAACCAATAGCGTATAGCCACTTACGACCAATACTGTATTCAAGATGAATGGAAAAGGCCTTTGTTTCTTCGTTCGAATCATTTGATACGTTGAAATGATGACTCCCAGTGTCAGTCCAAACAGCAATACGAGCAAAATGATAATGTCATTCATCCTTTTTATCTCCTCATAACTTGATTGGAACGACTCTTTCAAGACTCTCCTTCACGTCTACTTTTCACTCTCTGATAAATGACAATGCCAACGTGAAGAATCATACCAAGCACGTACAAGATCAGCCCTAGTGCAAGCCAGCCGATCGCGTCCCAACCACGTACGATTGTCATTCCGACAAAAAAGAAGATATAGCCAGTCACGAGTAGCAACGACGAAACGATGAATTGACGTCGCAATCGAGATTGTATAGAGAAAAATAAGAAAAACAGTAAGATGGTTGTCATCGTGCCTAGCAATATAAAGTCCTCTCCGTTGTACTCCCGAATCATCGTGCATCCTCCCTTACATATGTGCCTCGTTTTATTATAGCATACAAAATGGAAAAATTTCTCAATCGCTCGTATCCTATCATAACAGTATGTCACAACAAAAAAGCATCATTCCACTTACGGAACGATGCTCATTTTTCATTCATCTGTTTCATTAAATCCATCTGTTCTTGCACCATCGCTTCTTTCTCCCGGCGCAACACCCCTTTGTAGGCGACGCGTGAAATCGATAAACTGATTTCATATAGGAAGAAGAGTGGCAATGACACCATAAGGTGCGACGTCAAATCCGGTGGTGTGATGAATGCCGCGACTACGAATAGCGCGAAGTACGCATACTTTCGAATCTTTGATAAGAAGTACGGGGTCACGACACCAATCCGGGTCAAGAACATCGTCACGACCGGCAATTGGAACAATAGACCGAACGGAATCGTCAGTTGCAACAAGAACGTGAAGTAATTGTTCGCCCCGATGATTTGTTCGAGCCCAAGGTCTTGCCCGAGGTCCGTCGAGATATCGAGGACGAGCGGGAATAACCAGTAGTAGGCGAACGCAAGGCCGATCAAGAATAATCCGAAGATGATCGGGATATAAGCGAGCGTACCTTTTCGTTCATTCGGATGCAGACCGGGTGCGACAAACGCCCACACTTGATACAGTAGGAATGGGCTCGCCGCAATCAGGCCGATGATGAGCGCCAAGTTCAAGTAAATCATGAGCGGGTCCGCGACCCCAAAGGCGTTCAGTTCGAGCCCGCGTTCGACGAGATCTTCTTGCAAGTACGCGAGTACATATTTGACACTCGGCAAAGCCATCAAAAAGAAGGCAAAGACGACAAATGCAGATAGCATCAGTCGTCTCCGCAGCTCTGTCAAGTGATCGGTGAGTTCCCGCTCTTGATCAGGTTGATGATTCATGGCTTACTGCTCTTTCTTTTCGATAGCTTTCTTGTCGTTCTCGTCGTGCTCGTTCATCATGCCGTTCGTTGCATTTTTGAACTCACGAAGCGTTTGTCCGGCTGCGCGACCAAACTCCGGTAATTTCTTCGGTCCGAAGATGATGAGCGCGATGATGGCGATGATGAATAGACTCGCCCCACCCGGAATCCCGACGACGAGTGATGATGCTAGTAATTCCATTATTGATGGACCCCCTCAGCGGTTGGATAGTGTTGCATAAAGTAAATGAGTGACTGCAGCTCAATCGACAAATCGATGTGATGGACGCGAACCGTGTCCGGTACGGTAAGTCGTGCCGGTGTGAAGTTCAAGATGCCCTTGATGCCGAAACGGACCAAGTCGTCTGCGACGGACTGCGCATAGGCAGAAGGTACCGTCAAAATCGCGACGTCGATCTTGTTTTGCTTCATAATTTGTTCCATCTCATCGACATGATGAATTGGGACGCCTGACATCGTCGTGCCGACTTTTGTCTCGTCTGCGTCGAACCCGACGACGATATGTGTGTTATTGTTTTTAAGGAAGTTATAGTTGACGAATGCCGTCCCAAGGTGACCGACCCCGACCAAGGCGACATTCGTAATCTCGTCCTGATTCAGTGTCTTTCGGAAAAAGTCTAACAGATACTGCACGTTATAGCCATATCCCTTTTTACCGAGCGCACCGAAGTACGAGAAATCACGGCGAATCGTAGCCGAATCGACCTTGACCGCCTCACTCAGTTCTGCTGAAGAGACACGTTGTTTACCTGACGCGTGCAGGCTTTGAATAAATCGATAGTATAGTGGCAACCGTTTGGCTGTCGCTTGTGGAATCTTTGGTTCGTTTTGACTCAACGGAAAGAGCCTCCTTTTTACGACACGTTACAAACGAATCTGAATTTCATACACCTTGATTGTAAACGAATTCACATGACCACTCAACGAATATACCTAAAATCGCTGAAAAATACAGTATACTAAATAGAGAGAAAGGGGTTTTTTCACTTGATCCTACTGCAAGTCAATAACTTATCCAAATCCTTCGGCGTCGAGCCAATTTTAGAAAACGTCAAACTCGAAATCCAAGAAGGCGAACGCGTCGCCCTCGTCGGCCGAAACGGGGCCGGGAAGTCGACGCTTTTGAAAGTAATCGCCGGTGAATACAACTATGACTCCGGGGACATCATGAAACCAAAAGACGTCACCATCGGCTATCTCGCCCAAGACTCAGGGCTCGAATCCGACGAGACGATCTGGAACGAGATGCTCACCGTCTTCACGGACTTGATCGAGCAAGAGAAGACGCTCCGTCGCATGGAGGCCGACATGGGATCCGAACGGATTCTAAACGACGCCGCTGCGTACGAACGCCTCCTCTCCTCTTACGATGAAGAGCAGCACACGTTCAAAGAGCGCGGCGGTTACCAGTATGAAGCGACGATCCGCTCGGTCCTTCACGGGATGCGCTTCTATCCGGACGACTTCGAGCGCCGGATCGACACGCTCTCTGGTGGACAACGGACACGTCTCGCCTTGGCAAAGATGCTCCTTCAAAGTCCCGACCTGCTCATCTTGGACGAGCCGACGAACCACTTGGACATTGAGACGCTCGCCTGGCTAGAGAAGTATTTGAGCGGCTATAAAGGTGCCGTCCTCATCGTCTCCCACGACCGATACTTCCTCGACCGTGTCGTCTCGGTCGTCTATGAGCTGTCGCGTCACCGGAGCCGTCGCTTCGTCGGGAACTATACGAAGTATCTTGAACAGAAGGCTGCTCTCTACGAACAAGAGAAGAAGCAGTTTGAGTCGCAGCAAGAAGAGATTGCCAAGATGCAGGACTTCATTCAGCGAAACATCGCCCGGGCGACGACGACGAAACGGGCGCAAAGCGTGCGAAAGCGTCTGGAAAAAGTCGACCGTCTCGATGCTCCGGACGGTGACGAACGCAGTGCTGTCCTCTCGTTCTCCATCAAACAACAGAGCGGGAACGATGTGTTGAGCACGAGTGACCTCGCCATCGGGTATGAAGAACCGATCGCCCAAAATCTCCGTTTCCAACTACAGCGCGGGGAATCTGTCGCTCTCGTCGGTCCGAACGGGGTCGGAAAATCGACACTTCTCAAAGTATTGACGAAACAACAAGCCGCCCTCACGGGTGAGATTCGTTACGGAACCGGCGTCGAGATCGGTTATTACGACCAGGAACAACAAAACTTGTCGGACGCGAACCGTGTCATCGACGAGATTTGGAACGACTGGCCGCTCATGCGCGAGCAAGAAGTGCGGAGTCTTCTCGGACAGTTCCTCTTCAGCGGGGATGACGTCATGAAGCGTGTCCATGAACTATCCGGTGGCGAACGTGCACGTCTCACGTTGGCCAAGCTGAAGCTTGAGCAACCGAACCTCCTCATTTTGGACGAGCCGACGAACCACTTGGACCTCGACTCGAAGATGATCTTAGAGAACGCCCTTCTCGACTATCCAGGTACGATTCTCTTCGTCTCGCACGACCGCTACTTCATCGACCGTCTCGCGACGCGTGTGTTAGAAATCACGCCGAACGGCATCGACGAGTATCTCGGTGACTATTCGTACTACGTCGAGAAGAAAGAAGAACTCGAAGAACTCGCGCGACTCGCCCGTGAAGAGACGAAGCAGGTCGTCGTGAAAAAACAGCGTGCCGATAAAGAACAACAACGGGAAGAGCGCCGCATCAAACAGCGCATCGAAGAGATTGAGCTGGCAATCGAGCAACATGAAAATCGCCTCGACGAGATTGAACAGTTGCTTTGTGAGCCGGACGTCTTCAACGACTTCGCCCGTGCCCAGGAGTTGTCGACCGAATCGGACGCAGCGAAAGAATCCATCACCGCACTTTATGCGGAATGGGAGGAACTCCATACATGATGCGTACACGTGCCATGCGAATCGAGTTCATTCAAGCGTTTCTCACGGGACTGGCCTATATCGTACCAACCGGGACCGAGTTCGTATCTGAACTCATCCGCGGGGAGCCAACAATCGTCCCGTCTATTCTTTTTTACTTTTTACCGGTCGTGATCGGCTTCATCATTCAGACGTGGTCAGGGATTCTACTCAGTCTTTTCAGTGGCCTGCTCATGAGCACACTCTTCATCCGTATCGTCGTCTGGCCGGTCGATGTGACGGTTCACACGTTCTATGCACCGGGATCAGTGTGGGCCCACTTTTATGAAGAGACGCTCTTCATGTGGATCCTCGCACTTCTCGTGTTCATCGTGAGCCGCATCAACACGTGGCATCGGGAGAATTATCGACAACCGAAATAATAATATAAAGCCGTTCTCCTCATCAGAGACCGGCTTTATATAAAAATTTTATATTATTTTATCATCTCTATAAATAAAATAAGTAACCTGTGATCACCTCTCAAGTTGGAACTCCATAGTGTACAAAGTCAACAACACTATATTTTATTGTGTTCTCAAACTATCCAGCAAACCGGGTATTTCATTATGTTCTTTTACCCATATTACGTTCAATCCCAATTCTTTAAACTCCGCTTCTTTTAGAGCATGGTATACATTAGAAAATTTAGTCATATTACTATTTTCAGATTCTTCAGAAAAAACATCTCTTTTCAATATTATAAAGTGGTTAGATTGCTCAACATCACTTTGTTTTCTCTTCGCTATCTCTAACAATCGTCTTACATTTGGATCTGTCATCGATACACCAATAAAAAGACATGTTCTTTCTCTAAAATAATTCAATTGAACCAAATTTGCCCAATTATATCCATCTAGCAGTAACTCATGGTATTCTTCCTCAGAGAATACTAAAGTGTTCTTTTGAATCTTAACATCACTTGCTAGTTCATTTTCTGTTGAGGTATCCCTTGGAAGATACCCATGGACATGAAAAATCCCTAATTCATTTCTTAATGGCATATTAGCCTCTTGAAAAACCGGGCGAAAGTTTATTACGCTTTTACTTTTTAACTGTTCTTCAATTAGACTATCAAAATTATATGTGACAATACCTTGAATTCCCACTCCATGTCTTAGTGGTACACTAAGATTAGCAATTGATTCGAGTATAGCCGATTTTTTTCCTTCCTTTTCACAATTCTCATAAAGTACTTCTTTTAACCTATCTTGGAATTTTTCATTTAAACCATTTCGTATAAATCTTACAAGCTGTAATGGACTGCTTCCATTTTTACTTTGAATATCTTTTATTAATTTTTTTTTCTCATCTAGAGATAGTCTTATATGTTTGTGAGGTTCACTCTCATCACTTATTATTTCGTCTAAAAGACTTACTAGTAAATTAGTCATCAAATTATTCCATGTTGGTATTCCCGCATCAAGCGATACTCCGGCTCCTAAAAAAAGTACGAGATTATCCTTATTGAATTGATCCCTCAGTTCTTCTATTTTTCTTTCTCTTACAGAATCTTTCTGGACACTATATGTATGTTTTATATCTAAAGCTTGATTTCTTAACACTGTAGAAAACCTAGGTTCGAACTTAAAATCTTTATGATTGTCTAGAATCTTCTGAACATCATCAATATCCCAAATAACCACATTCAATATAGATTTTTCAACAGAGGTTCTCATTCTCATTTTTGTTGCTAAACTCAGTCCTTTAGAAACAATAATTATTAAATTTTTTATAGATTCATCTGGATATAATGAATTTACTGTATCTATTTTTTCTATTGTTCTACGAACTATATATTTTAGACTTGAAATATTTTTAATTAACTTTATTTCTATCGCAGTTTTCCCTTCGAAACTATCAAAACCATCAGGAGCAAATCCATCTAATCCGCTCACAACTTTGTCGTAGTATTTTATATTCTCAGGCTCTTTAGACGATTGTTCAGAATCTATATATCGATTGACTATAAATTCTTTTTGTTGAGAACTTATATGTAAATTTAGTAATTCAATCATAAATTCTTCATATAGATATCCCGAGTAAACATCCGTATCTAATTTATCTAGAAAGTTTTGAATATTCATTCACTTCACTCCATTACATTTTTTAAATTTCATTTTAGCTATTACTTTAAAAGTACTTATATGTAACTAACGTTGTATATATTCTTTATAAGATAGAAATAACCTTTTGTTCTTTTTAGAACAAAAGGTTATTTGTTAAAAATATCTGAGAGGTTGAAATCCTACCGTATGGAAATCGAGCTTCGTCCCGTCCTCAGCGATAAAGAAGACCGCCTCGTTCGTATCGACGTCACGTGTGAACACTTTATAGAACGTCATCGATTTTTCGTCATTCGTCACATAGCGTGCCTCGTGTGTCGAGATGACTTGAGCGAACAGTTGCTGTTCGTCGAGCTCATCGATCAAATCATCAAACTTCGCAGCCTCTTCTTCTGTTGCCTCGCGACCCCGCTCAATTTCATAGTAAGCATCGCTCGCTTTTGGCTGAACACCGAGATTGCGATCAACGACGATCACACGCTCTGGTTCTTGGTCGATGACACTCGTGTAACCATACAACGACTCGATGAGCGTATTCTCTCCGGTCACACGACCGATACCTTCTAATGACTCTTCTCCAGTCAACGACTTCACTCGTGTCTCTTCTGGCACAATTTCCTCTTGATAGGCGATATTGTAAGCGCGGATGATTTCTCGTACTTGTAAAAACGTCGCGACGACGAGTAGTACGATGAGTCCTCCAATGATGATGCGTTTCGTCATGTCTCTATTTCCCCCTAGACTGTCATGCTCTCTTCTAAGGATAACCCAGGAACCGCATTCATCGCTAGTGTATCGCGCTTCCCGCGCACATACGCGTGATGTGCCGCGACCCCGATCATGCCGGCATTGTCTCCACAAAGATCGAGTGGTGGGATGACAAGTTGAATCCCTTCAGCAGCAGTCGCTTCTTGAAGCGCTGCGCGAAGTCCACGGTTTGCCGCGACACCACCAGCAACAAGCAATTGCTTCGCTCCTTTTTCTTTTACAGCACGAATCGCTTTCTCAACGAGCACTTCGACGACACTTGCTTGAAAACTCGCTGCCAAGTTTTCCGGGATGACCGTCTCCCCACGTTGCTCCGCATTGTGTACGGCGTTGATGACCGATGACTTCAAGCCACTAAAGCTGAAGTCGAAGCTACCCGGTTCGAGACGAACACGTGGGAAGTTGTACGTATCTTCCCCAACCGCTGCCAAGCGGTCAATCGCAGGACCTCCCGGATATGGGAGACTGAGCGTGCGTGCGACTTTATCATACGCTTCACCTGCCGCGTCGTCACGTGTCTCCCCGATGACTTCGAAGACACCGTGTTCTGGCATATAGACGAGTTCTGTATGTCCACCCGAGACAACGAGACAGACGAGTGGGAACTCCATCTCTTCGACGAGTTCGTTCGCGTAAATGTGTCCCGCGATATGATGGACGCCGATAAGCGGTTTTTGATGGGCGAACGACAATGCTTTGGCCGCACTGATGCCGACGAGAAGGGCACCGACGAGACCTGGTCCTTGTGTGACGGCGACCGCATCGACGTCTTCCATCGTCACGCCTGCTTCGCTCAACGCATCATCAATGACATACGTGATCCGCTCCACGTGATGACGAGACGCCACTTCAGGGACGACGCCACCAAATCGTTTATGGCTCTCAATTTGAGAAGAGACGACGTTCGACAAGAGCGTCTTTCCGTCTTTGACGAGCGCAACAGACGTCTCGTCACAGCTCGACTCGATCGAGAGAATCAGTGATGTGTTCATTCTGAGTCACTTCCTAACTTCGCCCAATAAATATAGGCGTCTTCATTATTATCCTGATAGTAGCGTCTTCTTCGTCCCGCTTGCATAAACCCAAACTGTTCATACAGTTTTTGCGCCCCTACGTTCGACACGCGGACTTCTAACGTCAATCCGACAAGCCCCTTTGACTTGGCAAACGCGACAAGTTCCGCTAACAGTTGATTGCCGATCCCTTGTCCACGAAATTCAGGTAAGACGGCAATGTTCGTGATGTGTCCTTCGTCGACGATTTGCCATACTCCGACAAAACCGACGACCCGTTTGTCATGGACCGCGACAAAATAAATAGCCTGTTCATTTCGAAGCATCTCGTTCATGAACGCCTCTTTTGTCCAAGGAATGGAGAACGACGCTTCTTCGACTTTCGTCACTTCTTCGACATCGAGCCACGTCATTCGACGAATTTTAACGTCAGCCATTGTTTTGACCCTCTAACCATTTCGCTTCCGCTTCAGCGAGTCGCAAATACTCTGGCTCAAACGCATGGACATCACTTGTCTCATCGCTAAAGACGACCAAATCACTCGCGCGGCCGTAACGATGTGCAGCCGGTGCTTCGACGTACTCATATTCACTCAACACGTCACGGAACGGTTCGACATCTCCAACGACGAGGAAACGTCCTTGAATATTCAGTCGTAGCCAGTCGGCGACAGACGCATGTTGATCGTGTGTCAGTGCCTTGTTCTGTTGATAATATCCGATATAGGCGTTACCGCGTCGCGCGTCAATTAATGATACGACAGGCAAGTCCGTATTCGGGGCCGCTGCCATGAGTTGAAGGGCAGACACGCCGATTAGTGGAATGTTCAACGTATAAGCAAGTGTCTTCGCCGTCGTCACTCCAATCCGAATCCCCGTGTACGACCCAGGACCTGTCGTAACAACGATGCGTTCGAGCATATTCGGAGTCCATTTCACAGCTGCCATGAGTTGTTCAATCATCGGCATGAGTGTGACCGCATGGTTTTTCGAGACCATGACCGTCGCTTCTGCTTGAATTTCTCCAGCCTCACTTAATGCGACAGATAAACGTGTCGTCGCGGTATCAATCATCAATTGCTTCATGCGAGCACCTCCTTGACGATTTGAACGTAACGCTCACCCGTTGGAGCGAGTGTCAATTTCCGTTCTTCATCACTGACCCGTTCAATCGTAATCGCCAAGCGTTCTTCCGGAAGAGAAGACTCGATCAAGTTCGACCACTCTACGATGGCGACACCGTCACCGTTGATATATTCCTCAAGACCGATGTCATCCCCCGTATCCTCGAGTCGATAGACATCCATATGATAGAGCGGTAAGCGCCCTTTGTATTGTTTCATAATGGTGAAGGTCGGACTGTTGACGTTCCGTGTGACACCGAGTCCTTTTGCGAACCCTTGTGTGAACGTCGTCTTGCCGGCACCAAGGTCACCGTTTAACGTGATGACCGTTCCTGCTTCGACGAGCATGGCCAAACGTTCTGCCACTGCCTGCGTTTCCGCCGCAGAATGCGTAATCAATGTATACATGAATGGTTCTCCTTTTATCACTTCTCATACGTACTCATTGTACACTTCATTTTAAGCAAAAAAAAACACGAAACGCTATCGTTTCGCTATCTCATTTAAAAATTGGTTGCGGGGGCTGGATTTGAACCAACGACCTTCGGGTTATGAGCCCGACGAGCTACCAGACTGCTCCACCCCGCGACGACATATGAAATTAAATAAAAATTGGTTGCGGGGGCCGGATTTGAACCGACGACCTTCGGGTTATGAGCCCGACGAGCTACCAGACTGCTCCACCCCGCGATGGTTTGAATTGTTTCGACATCCTCTATAATAAGTGAGACAGTTATAAAAAGCAACCTTTTTCTCAATGTTTTTTGAAAAATGGAATCGGGAACAGGTATAACAGCATAGAATTTAGAGAAAAGGGGCGCGACCGCCATGTCCAAATGGGGAAACCGATTCAAGAAATGGTTCTTTTCGGAGATCGAAGCCGACATCACGTTTGACCCGGCAGCACTCATTCCGAAGCAGGTAGTGACCGGGACCCTGCACGTATCCAACCCAACGACGACTGTCGTCCGGTTACAAGAACTGACACTCAACTTTTTGACGACATTTAAAGACATCACCATGGAAGGAAATGAATTCAATCGAGAAGCCGACATTCAAGAGATCCCGATTCCACTCACTGTCGTACTAGAACCTGGTGCGAAGGAAGACGTTCCGTTCTCATTCGAATTGACGATGTATGCCCCTTCGTCTGCTGGAGCCCCATACAGCGTAGAGGCGACGTTATGGGACAAGGACATGAAACGTGTCTGGTTTGACGTGATTGAACATATTGAAATCGAACCAATGCCTGAACTGAAACGATTGCTCGACGCAACGGCTCATGCTGGACTTGAACCGATGTTTGTTCGGAACGTGATTGACCCGCTCGGAGAAGAGCGTCCTTATCCGTTCGTCGAAAAGTATGGGTTCAAACCGGTCGGTGAGTGGGCCGATGAGTTTGAGGTCGTCAAATCATTTTGGCGTCTGCATGAAGATGGAATCGACCTCTACTACTGGCTCGACAACATCGAAACACAGCGAACGCTCGAGTCGATGGCGACTGACGTCGAATTGCGCCACCGCTCCCTCACCTGGGAACAACTCGAACGTGAGCAAGAACAGCTCGGTCTCGGCATTCAAGATACGCTACGCAGTCACCGCTCCTCGTGAGCGGTTTTTTCAATTTGAATCATATCCCCACTCGTATTAACGATGGTTCGGAAGTGATGGCGATACGGATGCATGAACAACTCATATTGAAGACGTCGCTCGTCATGCGAGGCGCGTAAGTCATCCATTTCCATTCCACGTTCCTGGATATCACGTTGTGAGCGTCGCTTGAACTCCGTCTCCCCGTCCGTATAAAGATATATCGATTGGTCAAAAGAAGAGAGTTCCAGAAATGCGACACTCATGCCCTCAATAATCGTAATCATTTTTTTCGGGTCAATCCACGTACGTTCTAAATATGAGACATCGATTGTGTAAAAGCCGATTCCTTCTCGAATCATACGAACATCACGCTCGAGTGACAGCAGATGATGCGCAGCTGGATGACAAGTCGTCATCTTATAATGATGAATTTTTCCATTCTGTTCATAGGTGAGGATCGTTTGTTTCCGTAACTGTGAATCGATGATGTATGGATCTGTGTGAAGCAGGTTTATATCACCGAGTCGTTCCCGTAATCTTTCGGCCAATGTCGATTTTCCTGCTGCCCCATGTCCAGAGATACCAATCAGCGTTCGTTGTCCTGTTTGCACATTTTGTACGATTTCATCGATGAGTCGTTCCATGGTTCTCCCCCTTTGGTACACTTAGTATAGAAAGGAAGTGTATCTATCTCATGTCCACTTGTCCATTTTGTCACCCGACACTCGATCCACATCAAACCATTATTGCCGAGAATGACTCTTGTTACTTTCTCATGCATGACCACGAGCAAGATATCCTCGTCGGCTCGGGTGTAATTGTCCCGAAAGCACACCGCGCAACGACATTCGACTTAACGCCTTTAGAGTGGCAACATACATATGAATTACTTCATCAGGCCAAGGAATACCTTAATCAATCATTTCAACCTGACGGATACACACTGGGTTGGAACGTCGGCACGGCATCAAACCAAACCGTTCCTCATGCCCATCTGCACGTCATTCCGCGTTATGAGACAGGTCCTCATGCAGGAAAAGGACTACGGCATTGGCTAAAACGACCGGAGTAAATAAGCAGCTCATCGCGTGAGGATGAGCTGTCTTCTTTTTTCACCAACCTCTTCGAGTCTTTCTCCCAACTGTTCCATTTTTGTCGTCATATGCGTAATCAACTGACTGATTTCCTTATCCAGTCCTTTCACTTGATTTAATGAATCATTGATTCGTCCATGCATCGTCCATTCTGAAAAAATATCATCCAAAAAGTAATCTGCGAACTGAATCAGTGAACCTCGATCGACATGTAATTCCTGTACAATTTCTTGGACGTCTGCCAATTCACGGGAGAAACGTTCCAATGCAGATTGAAGTTCATGCATCGTCTGCTCGGATGCATCTAACGCATCATGTTTCATTGCCGTCGCAAACAACCCTCCTCCGAAGAACGTGTCATACGTCGACCAACCTTTGGCACTGTCTAAATGCTTTAGCGTCTTCGTAATCGTTGCTCGTGCTGCCTTACCCGCAACAATGGCTTCTCGATATTCGATGAAAAGTTCATTCGTCTTAGCTTGTTGATTGGTGAGATCATGTAGGTCTCGACGAACAACTGGGTCTTTTGTGAGGTGTGCCTCTTTCATTTCTAAGAAGGTCTCCCACTCTGTGTCTATGTCTTCATATCCTTCGAGCTGTTCTTGTAAATCTCGATGCTCGAGTGTCAGTTCATCAATCATCTTCTCGTGTTCGCGCAATTTCAGTTCAGCACGAGCAGCTTCTTCTACTTCCTTTATGCGTTGCTCATCAAATGTGCCTCGTAACTTCCGCCACGTATTGACGAGCGAAAAACTTTCAAGATCGTAAACATCGCGCTGTTCTTTCGTAAATGTATTCAACAATTCTTTCCGTATCGCTTCATGTTCCTTTAGCTGTTTTTCAAGTGTCTTTTGTTTGCGGACAAGTCGATCACGCTCGGCGGTACGTTGTTGTAGGTCTAATTGGATTTGCTGAAGATCTTTCATTATGCTTCCCCTCTCGTTTTGTTTCCCCGATGAATCACTGTAAGGAGACATATTATTCATAAAAAAATCCCCTCTTTCTCATATTCACTACGAGGAAAGAAGAGATAAAGTTTCAATGAAACAAAAAAACGACCGAGCGTATGCTCGGTCGTCCTGCGTTGTTGCCTGGCAACGTCCTATCCTCACAGGGGGAGAACCCCCAACTACTTTCGGCGCTGAGACGCTTAACTTCCGTGTT
>NZ_JAQPZO010000008.1:0-110654 GCF_037619445.1 Exiguobacterium sp. USCH10
CTGTCTACATAACATTTCTTCAATCTTTTGTCGGACAGAACGCCTCAAGCTCGTTGAACATAAAAAAAGACGAACCAAATCGCCATATGCGATTTGGTTCGTCAACAGCCTGAAGCAATCCGACATGACTGTCGGATTGCTTTTATTTTTCGATGTATAAGGTGTAGCTTGCTTCGAACGTCTCGTCTGGGGCAAGGAGTTGAACTCCTTCTTTGTGTAGAAAATCTTTTCGGTGTCCTTTATAATCTGCGTGACCGAACCACGGTTCAAGACAAACGAATGGAGCATCCTTATGGGGTGGTGACCAAATGCCAAAGTGAGTAAATGAAGGGCTTTCCATCACGATTGCCGTGCCTGACGGCTGATGACGTAGTGCGGCGTACTCCACATTTTCGAAAATCAATGCATCGTCGTCAAATAGGGAATGGGTAAGCGGGATGTATTGCCGATCACCTAGTGGTTGATAGGCCCCTGTCAAATACGGTCCCTCTAATAGATAGCGGTCAAGTGTACGTACTTCTCCGAAGTCGATCGTATAGTCCTCGAACGCACCACCCTTGAAAGGGATGTTGAATGCGGGGTGCCCACCGATACTGAACGGTAACATGGTTTCACCCGGGTTATGGACACGATAGGTGACAATGACTTCTTCTCCTACAAGTTGATACGATACGTTCAGAGTAAACGGGAAAGGGTAATGTTGACGTGATTCAGGCGTATCTCTCAAGGTGAAACGAACGGAAGTTTCAGTCGATGATTCGATGTCGAAAATCGCATCACGAGCAAAGCCGTGTTGACTCATCGTATACGTGTTGCCTTCATATACATATTGATCATCCAATAATCGCCCGACAATCGGGAAAAGAATAGGGGCTTGTCGTCCCCAATACGTCGGATCACCTTGCCATAAGTATTCCGTTTCGGCTACTTTCCAACTAGTCATCTCAGCACCCTGTGCTTTTAACGTAATCTGAACATTTTTGTTTTGAAGTTGCACAATACATACGCTCCTTTACGGTTTGTGATAAGTTAAGTGTAGAAATCTTAAGTAAAACAAACAAGGGGTAAATGATGCGCTTACAAAGAATCGTAATCGGAACGCTCATCCTTCTATTGATTGCTGGGCTTGCCTACAAGGGCTACGAAGAATATATGATGACACAAAAGAAAGAAGAGGCGGTTCCAATCGTCCAAAATGAATCGGTATTAGGAGGGCTCGAAGTGGGGCAACAAGCTCCGGAATTCACCTTGAATACGCTAGAGGGGGAGAGTCTGACCCTTTCACAGTTCCAAGGACAGCCGGTAGTCATTAATTTTTGGGCTTCTTGGTGCCCGCCTTGTCGAGATGAGTTCCCTGAACTGGTTTCGTTTGAAGAAGCGACAGGCATTCCGGTTCTCGGTGTGAATGTCACCAAAAATGAACGACGAGGAAAAGCGGACGTCGAGGCTTTTTTACAGGAGTACCCGGTTGATTTTCCAATCTTGTTAGATGAAGAAGCGGTCGTAGAGCAACAGTATCGTGTCGTCGCGCTACCGACAACGTACGTGTTAGATGAACAAGGAGTCATTGTGGCGAAGCAGACAGGTCCCGTCGACGAAGCGTGGATTCAGCAACAGATTGAAAAGACGTCAATGTGATATTTCAAAAAAGCTGAACGATCTGCCCTTAATGGGAGGGCAGATCGTTCAGCTTTTATAGTGTTGCTTGATCAATGCATCAAAATTTGGGGTCATATCTTCTTCAAGATAATAATGATGATTGTCTCGAATGATTGTATCACCAACACGTGCTTCGGAAGGTAAGAATCGTCTAGGAATGAAACTTGAGCCGTTATTCCATCTCAATACGGCATATTTTCCCTCGATTCGCACCAATGTACCGTACTTAATCATGCCTCTTCCTCCTCGACGAGCAGCTTCTGTCTCTTTTTATCCTTACATCATGTATTCCCACATTCCACAAAAGCTACACATTTTTACGAGTATCTGTCCAATCGGATAAGGGAAGTTATTCCAAGAAACACAAGAGGATAAATTTGATAAATGTGAAGGAAGTTTGAAGAAAACGCTTTCTTTTTTTAAAATGGTCTTCTATAATGAAAGCACGGGGTGATTATGACGAAACTGTGAACAATGGGGGGATGGTCATGTTTTCTTCTGCAATGATTGGGTTACTCGCTCTGACGGGAGTAACGATCTATGGGGTTGACCGTATGTTCACGGTCCGCTCAGAACGCGTCACAAAGAAATAGGTCTACATAGGGGGAAATCGCAACGTCTTGGGGAGACGTTGCGATTTTTTAATAGTCTTGTTGACGAGACCGGCGATCGGTCTCTTTTTGTTCCACCATTTTTCGATTACGTTCATGGACACGGTCGAAAAAAGAATGTTCTGGCCACATAGGAGACCAGTGGCGCTCTTCGGGAAGTGCTAAGATGTATTCTTCTGCCGCACTCAAACGTTCAATCATTTGGCTACGATTGTCGCATAGGTCACCATGTCCAGGCACGAACCATTGAACTTCATGTTCATAAATGAGAGTTTGCAACGTTTGTAATGTTTCGAGATATGCGGTCGGATCATGCTCGATAAAAGGTGGCTCGATATTCGAACCGTAATCTCCGCATACGAGTAGGTGCATCGGCTCGATTAGAACAGATAGGTGAGTTGCATCATGACCCGGTGTCGAGATGAACGTAACGGGTAACGATCCAAGTAGAAGTGTCTGATTCGATTGGACCACGATATCGATATCAGGCTTTTGAATCGGGCGATCGATGTAGTGCTGTTCATAGAACTCGCGAATCTCATCGAGCTGATCGGACGAGTCGGCATCTACAAATGCCTGTGAGGCAATCGTTGTCGCATCCTTAAAACCATAAGCCCCAATAATATGGTCGAAATGATGATGGGTGAAGATGACGTAAAGTGGGCGATCATCGCGTCTTAGCTCGATATCTCGACGAATCGTGGCAATTTCCTCAGGAAGCCACGTGGGGTCAATCAAAAGAATGGCGTCTGGTGTATCAATCAAGGTGGATGTCGTTCGCATCAATGCACTTTCATAAATCGTGAATGATTGAAGTTTCGCTTGAATCAAAAGAGTTCCTCCTCATCTGATTAGAGTCATTCACTCTTTTCCCCAAAACAATCAATGGAACAACAAAAAAGCAGAAAGTCAGAAGACTTTCTGCTTTTGCAAGGTCTCAACCGTGCATTGTATGTGTGCGAGAGGTTCTCGCGTATATGTCGATATTGGAGCGGGTGAAGAGAATCGAACTCTCGTCATCAGCTTGGAAGGCTGAGGTTTTACCATTAAACTACACCCGCATGAAGAAAAAATATGGAGCGGGTGAAGGGAATCGAACCCTCGTCATCAGCTTGGAAGGCTGAGGTTTTACCATTAAACTACACCCGCGTTACGTCTTAACGTTACTTTGATATAATAGCATATCAGATTCTATTTGCAAACCCTTTTTTAAAAAACTTTTTAGGTTGCAGAATCCTATCCACAACGAAGATAATAGAAAAAAGGGGAGAAATCAAATATGAGTGAACGAAAATCATATTTACAACTGATGGGCGAAGGATTTCGAATGTTGAAGCAGTCCAAACAAACGGATCAAACAGTGTCTCTTCGAAGCTGGACGTTCTCGATTCATCACGATAATGAATGGTATGTCGTGTTACGTTCGAATCGGGTCAAGTGGGTCGGGTTACCGAGTCATACATTTGATATTGCTCTTGATTCGATTCAAATTGGGAATCTTCGAATCATACGTCACCCTGAATCGAACGAAGTACGTTTGACAATCGATGAAGAATGGGGATTGGAAAATAAGGTTGTTTGTGACAACCTAGAATGGGAAACATTCGTCGATGCGCTCAAACAAGTGAAGGGGGAGTAAGCGTGAGTGAAGAGAGGTTGTATCGAATGGAAGCGGAAGCACGAGGGAGTGCTTGGCGGGCCCGGGTTCTAACAGGAATTCAGCGATTTCGATTTTACAAAGGCGAATTGCTCGCACCATCGAACCGGCCGTATGTCGTATTGAGCATTTCGCAAGATGAAGGGTCTTTACCTGATCTGATTGAAACCGATATGGGCATCCTCTTGATTCATGAGCGAGTCAGTCCAATCTTTATGAATGTCTGTCCATATGACGTTCAGCTCGTCCGTGTCGAGCTTCATACAAGTACAGGGAAGACTGATCGGTATTGCGCGCTTAATGTGCTCCGACGCTTTGAAATCGAATACCTCGAACACTCGAACGAATTTCGCCCGTTGAGTACGGATCGATTCTATTTCCTATCTAATCAAACGGTTCGAATGAACTTATTTGGACATATGATTGCCCAAGATGTAAATAGCCAACGTCTGTATGTGACCGAACGACTAAAATATGCACTACAAGCAAAAATGGTCACAGGACTGGCATTTAAGCAAGTAAAGGAGAAAACAGCATGAAAGAGTATGAAATTGATGGGTGGTTCCGCCTGACGTATCCGGAACATTACGAATACAGTGAAGAAGAAGACTACGTGAGCTTCTATTCAACAGAAGAGGATGCGCAAGGAACGCTTCAAATCTCCATCTATGAGTCTGAGGATTCACAAGAACCAAGAGAAGCCGTCTTAAGCGAACTCAATACGTTCTTAGGAGAGTTCCCAATCGACGTAAAAATTGCGCCAAGCGTGACTGACGAGACAGGTGACATGACGACGGCTTATGCGAGCGGCATCGAAGACGGGATGCATCTAGATGTCTGGTCGTTGACGGACGGAAAACGCCTTTTATTCATGACGTACGTTGCCGATCAAGTGACGAATGAAAAAATGGAGATTGAATCAATCATCGACTCAGTCGAATGGACATAAAATGAGACACGACGCCAAGTTAGAGGCGCGTGTCTCATTTTTTTATTGATATTTTGGAACATCGAAATTGAGCGTATAGGCATCGAGAGATTGATAGACGTCATAGATCTGTCTCGTTTGAATATCTGCCCAAGCAATATTCGTTGCATATTGATGCGTGCCTGGAGAATCAGGATTATAACGCATCTTATAAAGTGTGTTTTGTTTGTAAGTTGGGTGATTAATGTAGCTAGAACCAATCCAGTAGGCTCCTCCAATTACTGCCGCTTCAGGCGTGAACCATTTCTGTTCAAACGCATATTTGGCTCCACTTCCGAGTGGATTGCTGTCGAAGGCCTGAATGCCATACATATTGTATACAGTAGCAGCTACAGGTCGCTCCGGATAAATGCGGTCACCATTTGAGTTAATCAAGGCGTTTCCATCTTTATCAACGGGTACACCAGATGCTAGTTTTGAGGTACCGTTACCCGTTTCGTGAAGTGCATGCGAAAGCAAATAAACTTCGTTGATATTATACTGACTACCGGCAGTTACGAACGCTTGACCTAAGCCACTAAGTGTACCTTTCGACAAGAGGAGCTTATTGAGCGTTGTCGCTGTCGTTCCGGCACTCTTCGATAAATCTAAGAATTGGTAGAACGAGCGTGAATTCGGATCAATGCCAGTCGGGTCAACATATGTCAACACTTCGTTGACTGATGCACGACGCCAAATATTGTCAAACACTCGAAGGTTGTGCCCCGATGGTCGTTTGTAAGAAACAGTGTAGTACGTGCCTGTCTGTCCAGTGATGGTTACTTTTTCGCCTGGGTTGATTTGACCGTATGGATGAGATGTAAGGCTTGGTTGGCTTAAAATATTGGCCTTACCGACGACGGAACTCAATGTGATATAACCCGTTGCCGTACCGTATTTGACTTTATACCAAGAAGAAGAAGCGCGTTCTACATATTGAACTGTTGCACCTTTCGGAACTGTTGCCACTGTCATAGAAGTTGATGAAGCAGACGATTTTAAAGCAGCACCTACGTTTGAGATGACGGTCATATCTTGATTGACGATTGTACCCACGTTATCAGTGACACTGACCCAAGCTCTTGGCAAATAAGCTTTTTCGTAGCGATGGAAATCTGTCAAGGCGATTTGATTATATTGACGCTCTGCCATGTCGCGAACAGACATCGGATAGTTCGTATAGAAAACGTTCTTGATGACACCGCTTCCTGGTGGCGTTGTCGTGACAGGGATTGCGTAATCCATGTGAATATAGTTTCCGCTATACGTACCGTTCGTCAATAATCCCCAATCTGAACCGATGATCGGTTTCACACTGACAATCGTCCCGGTGCTCAGCGTTCCAGCAAGGTTGTCTGACTGGACGGCAGGAGTAGAACGTACGTTTAACGTACTGCCACCTTCTACATAAATCCGGTACTCGGCTTCCGGACCGTACTGTTCAGTCGGTGTCGTTGTCGGTGGCGTCAACGCAAAGTCACGAGCTGCAACATAACCAGTCGTGTTGTTGTAACGGACTTGATACCATGAACCGGTCGCTCCGAATTTGGCGAATTGATCAACTTTAGCTCCTTTTGGAATAGCCTGTAGCACCGTTTTTGAACTAGACATCGAAGAATATAACTTCGTATCTTGTTGAGCGTAATAAGGTGTCACCACTTGTGTGAATTTCTCAGAGAGATCACGCGTCGGGACATATCCTGTCGTAGACTGATAGGTCACTTTAGACCATGATCCAGTCGCGCCATGAGTAGAAAGTTGAGACACCGCTGTACCAGGTGTTAACGTACGAATGGCTTTCTTACTTGACGACATAGAGTTGTAAAGTGTCGTTTGATTGCTAATGTACATCGGTTTAGGTGCAGTCAGCGATTGTAGGTCACGCATGGCTACATAGCCAGTGATTCCGTTATAAGAAATCTTACCCCACGAATTTGTCGCGCCATATGTGGATTGAAGACTGACTTTCGCTCCTTTAGGGAGAGTCGTCAATACACGAGAAGTCGTTGTGATCGATGCATATACTTTTGTTGAATCAGTTGTCATATGTGTCGGGTTCACTTGAGGCGTCACACTACCACCCTCGTATGCAGAAAAGTATTTTTGAGCGACGTAACCAATTTTCCCGTTATAAGAAACTTTGTACCAAGATCCTGTCGCGCCATGTGTCGAAATATAGTCCACGACTGCATCTTTAGGAATGACCGTTAAAATAGCAGAAGAAGTCGTCATTTCTGCTCTCAAGTTGACGTTCATTTCTGCGACATATTGTTTTGCAGATGCCTGCTCAACAAAATATTTTTGAGCAACATAACCTGTTTTTCCGTTATAAGAAACTTTGTACCAAGAACCCGTTGCCCCATGCGTCGATATGTAAGTGATGGTCGCACCTTTCGGAATGGCGCTCACGACCGAGGAAGAAGTCGTCATCGATGAATACATATTTGTCGCTTCCTTAGCAGTGTATAGGGCAGTAGCAGTGGAAGTTGAAGATTTAGAAATGGACGTATTGACGGTCAAATATTCGGAAGCGACATATCGTGTTTGACCCTCAAATTCGATTTGTGCCCAATCGTTATTTGATGAATAGACGTTTACCGTTGTTCCTTCAGTTAGTTTCCCAACAATCGATGAAGTCGTAGACGAGTCAGAACGAACATTTAAAATCTCTGTGTTGACGGTTCCTTCATATGTTGCTGCGTATGATGGAGTGGGAGCCAATCCACTAAATAACGAGGTCGAAACAAGAACGGCTGCACTCAATCGTGTAAAGTTTGATTTCAAAGTCTATTTACTCCTTTCACCAATCGATTGGTCATCGATCGATGTAGATGATTTTCACTATGCGGTCTAAGTATAACGTACTTAAATTTTGATAAGAAGGTTATCTTTTAAAAAAGAGGTGAATCCTTGAAGTGAAATGTATGAAAAATGGAAAAAATAAAAAGCTCCTTCAAAAAGGAGCTTAAACCATTTAATGGATTTTGTTTTGCTTCATCCACATGAGTATGTCTGACCATACTTGTTCCCGGTCCGCTTCACGCAAAATTTCATGTCGGGCATCGTCATATGTCGCAACGGACAGTTCGACGTCCGCATTGCGATATTTTTCGATGATTCCGTTCAATCCCTCCCCGTCATGGATCACAGGGTCGTCCATCCCGGCGACGAGCAACATCGGAAGAGACTTCGGATGCTCATGAATGCGTGCGACGGTCGTGACATCAAGTGAGGCACGGGTCACTTCATGTAAAAATCCGAGTGAGGGAAGCCCCCCACAATTCGAATCATCGATATACGAATCAACTTCCTCAGGTACGCTTGATAGCCAGTCACTATCCGTTCGGGCAGGCAAAAACTTAAGGTTGTAGCGCCCGAACAAAAGGCGTTCAAAGAAACGTGATTGATGCGTGGCACCTTTACGTTTCATGACGGAAGCGATTAAACGATGCCCGACTTCGCCTGCAACCCCAGGATGTGGGGGAGGCGCGACGACAATCACTCCAGCCAAGGCATGCCCCATGATTTGACCAAGTCGACGAACGAGCAGAGAACCGAAACTGTGACCTAATACATAAGTAGGGCGCTCATCTTCGTAACGGTTAATCAGATATTGAGCATCCTCGACAAGTTGCAAAAAGCCCTCGCCCGGAGAGAGGTGTCCATAAGTCTGTTGTTCGTGGGCGCTTGAACCCGCCCCTCGTAAGTCGCATATGAACACATCGTATCCATTTTCTGTTAGAAAATGAGCGAACTCAATATATCTTTCATGGTGTTCAAGCATTCCATGAAAGATGAATATTTTTCCAATGGACTGCTCTGCTCGAATTTCCATTACTTCTGTCTGATATCCGTCTGGATACGTCAACTCCGAAAGAACCATGTGTCATCCTCCTATTAGAAAAGTCCGATTGCTTTTCCAGATTCATCAATGCCCATATTGAGGGCAGCCGGATGTTTTGGTAAGCCCGGCATCGTTAAAACGTTACCTGTGAGAGTAACGAGGAAACCTGCTCCTACTGATGGTTTTAATTCGCGTACCGTAATGGTGAATCCTTGTTGATAACCGAATTTGGAAGGGTCGTCCGATAGAGAGAACGGTGTCTTCGCCATACAAATCGGCAGGTCTGCCCAACCTTTCTGTTCAATCTCAAGCATTTGTTTTTTAGCTTTTGCTGTGAACGTGACATCGGCCGCTCCATATACTTCCCGGGCAATCGTTTTAATCTTTTGTTCAATCGAATCGGTCAATTCGTAAAGTGGTGATAGTTTACTTTCGTTTGACTCAACCGCATCAATGACAGCTTCAGCGAGTTGTTGTCCACCGAGTCCGCCGTTCGCCCATACTTCGCTCAGTGAAGCACGAATCTCATGTGCTGTGCACCAGTCAAGTACCGCTGCGATCTCTTCTTCGGTATCTGAATTGAAACGATTTAAGGCAACGACGGTCGGAAGACCGAGTTTTTTCATCGTGTCGATATGTTTCGCAAGTAGTTTCATTCCTTTACCGACTGCACCGACATTCTCAATATGGAGCTGGTCTTTCGCCACGCCGCCATGCATCTTCAAAGCACGAACGGTCGCAACGAGTACAACTGCATCTGGATTTAACTCCCCGACACGAGACTTGATATGACAGAACTTTTCAGCTCCGAGATCAGCTCCAAACCCGGCTTCTGTCACAACGTATTCTCCTAGTTTTAATGCTGTTTTTGTCGCAATAAGCGAGTTGCAGCCGTGGGCGATATTCGCGAACGGCCCCCCATGGACGAGGGCAGGGGTTTGTTCGATCGTCTGAACTAAATTTGGCTTGAACGCTTCTTTCAACAACAATGTTGCAGCCCCAGCAGCTCCGATTTGTTCAGCAGTGATTGGTTCTTGTTGGTGATCATAAGCAACGACGATTCGCTTAATCCGATCTTCAAGGTCTTTTAAAGAGTCTGCGAGACAAAGGATCGCCATAATTTCAGAGGCGACAGTAATATCGAATCCTTCTTCACGTGGTACGCCATGAGCGGGGCCGCCAAGACCAACAGTGACGTGACGAAGGGCGCGGTCATTCAAATCAAGGACGCGTTTCCAAACAATTCGACGAACATCGATGCCGAGATCGTTTCCTTGATGAAGGTGATTGTCAATCATGGCGCTGATTGTATTATGAGCTGACGTGATGGCATGCATGTCTCCTGTGAAGTGGAGGTTGATGTCTTCCATCGGAAGGACCTGACTGAAACCACCGCCAGCCGCTCCGCCTTTTAAGCCCATTGTCGGTCCGAGTGAAGGTTCACGGAGACAGACGATTGCCTGTTTATTCAATTGGTTTAAGGCCTGGCCGAGCCCGACCGTTACCGTCGACTTTCCTTCTCCGGCTGGCGTTGGATTGATGGCTGTAACAAGCACAAGTTTTCCATCTTTTTTTGTCTTCAGACGATCGAGGACATCGTAAGAAAGTTTGGCTTTATATTTTCCATAAAGATCAAGATCGTCTTCCTGAAGTCCGATTTTTGCTGCAATCTCTTTAATGGGCAATGTTTTAGCTTGTTGCGCGATGGTTAGATCGGATAATGGTTTGGTTGTTGTCATAGGAAAGTACCTCCGTTTTCGAACGATGTGTATTTATATGTCGTTTAATATTCGGTTTTAACGTTTTTGAGTACGGAAGAAATCGATTGATATCCAACCCGTTCGTAATATCATTGATTTTATCATAACTCATCAGATCGTGAAATTCATTCATTCCGTTCAATATTTTCCACCCTTTCCGTCAAATGTATCCGTTTTCATAAAAGGTTCTTCAGGATACATTGATAGTGGAGGCGATACACATGACTGAAACTTCGAAACGGATGAAACGAAGACGAAATTGGAAGAAACCAGCGAGTTTTGTGGCATTTGTCGGACCTGCTTTTCTAGCGTTCGTCGCCATTGTTCTCATTCCGTTCTTCAATGGGATCTACTATAGTTTTACGGATTGGAACGGTGTGACCGGAGAATTGAATTTTGTCGGATTTGATAATTATCAGCGATTATTCTTTGAAGATGAGCAGTTCCGCGCTTCATTTTGGATTACGACAAAATACACAATCATCTCTGTCTTACTGACGAACATCGTTGGATTCTCATTAGCATTGCTGTTGACGATGAACATTAAAACACGAAATTTCTTGCGTACGATTTTCTTCATGCCGAACTTGATTGGTGGGTTGATTCTCGGATTCATTTGGCAGTTCATTTATGTAAAAGGCTTTGCATCAATCGGAGCGTTGACGGGTTGGAGTTTATTTGAACTACCATGGCTCGGGGATGCGCAAACAGCATTCTGGGGAATCGTGATCGTCGCGATCTGGCAAGGAGGCGGTTATGTCATGGTCATCTACATCGCAGCGTTACAAAATGTACCGACAGATTTGATGGAGGCGGCTCGAATTGACGGAGCCAACCGCTTCAAAATGCTTCGTCACATCACGTTGCCGATGATTATGCCGTCCATCACCATCTGTTTATTCTTGACGATTTCTTGGTCGTTCAAAGTGTTTGATACGAACTTATCACTCACAAACGGCGGACCGTTCAAATCAACGGAGATGTTAGCCTTAAATATTTATACGGAATCTTTTGTGAATAATAACTATGGTCTTGGATCAGCGAAAGCGGTCATCTTCTTCTTGGTCGTGGCTGCGATTACGGTGACACAAGTGTACGTGACGAAGAAACGGGAGGTAGAAGCATGACGACTGAGAAATTGGAACATGTCGAGAGAAACATAGAGAAAACACCGAAGCGCGTTCCGCAACGTCCACTTCGCCCGGGAACATATTCTTGGAACCTTGGAATCATTGAGCTTGTCGCCATCTTGCTTGGACTTCTCTATTTGGTCCCGTTCTATTACGTTGTCGCCAATTCGTTTAAATCGATGGCTGAAATCTTTACGAACACATCGGCGTTGCCGAATGAGTGGTTGACGTCAAACTATACGGAAGCATGGGAAGCGATGAATTATGGCCGTGTGTTTTTAAACTCACTTCTCATTACAGTCGGGGCGAATGCAATCATCGTCATCTTCACATCGATGGCAGCGTGGAAACTTGTTCGGACGAAGCATTGGATTTCTACGATGATTTTCTTCTTATTCGTGGCAGCAATGGTCATTCCGTTCCAATCGATCATGATTCCGCTTGTGAAAGTCTCAAGCATTCTCGGGTTACTTAACAGTCATTGGGGACTGATGGTCATGTATCTCGGATTTGGTTCAGGAATCTCTGTGTTCCTATACCACGGATTCATGAAATCGATTCCGGAAGAGATTGAAGAAGCCGCAATCATCGATGGTTGTTCAACATGGGGCGTCTTTTGGCGCATTGTCTTCCCATTACTCAAACCGATCACGGTGACGATCGTCATCTTGAATAGCCTATGGATTTGGAACGACTTCTTATTGCCATCACTTGTTCTCCGTGATGTGGAGTTGCGGACGATTCCGCTCGCGACGTTCTATTTCTTTGGACAGTACACGAAGCAATGGGATCTTGCGTTAGCTGGTTTAGTATTAGGAATCGTTCCACTTTTAGTCTTTTTCTTCGGTATGCAAAAACATATCATCAAAGGGATTACAAGTGGCTCGATTAAATAACCCTCCCAAGGGAATCCTCCGTTCGCTACACGGAGGATTAATTTTTTTTGAAAAAAGTCGTTGACATTAGTCTGAATATTTATAATAATGAACTCAATTCAATTGTGAACGACGTCGAAAGGACGAGTACACGAAGGTAGTGAGTCAAGCGATCCGGGGGTGGTGTGAGCTCGGTCTTAACCCTTCGTCGAAAAACTTCCTGGAGTCGCTACCCGAACGCTTTGCCAGTAGACGTAGCCGGACCGCTCCCCGTTATCGGAGTTACGAGATGATTGTCTCGAAAAAGTGAGTAGATTCGTCTACTAATTTGGGTGGCACCGCGGAACCGAAGTCTTCCGTCCCATGTTCAATGGGAATGGAGGGCTTTTTTTCATGGCTTCATTTTCAAATATTCCACAATTGGAGGAAACGGAAAATGACAACAGCAACAAGCACGATGAAGGAAAGACAGCAGACAATCGCAGCAGTAAAGGCACTCTTCGAGGAGAAGGTCTCACGTGAACTCGGACTCACGCAAGTGCAGGCACCACTATTCGTAGAGTCAGCAAGTGGTGTCAACGACCATTTAAACGGCGTGGAGCGCATCATTCAGTTCGATACAATGTACCCAGGACATGAACTTGAAATCGTTCAATCGCTTGCGAAATGGAAACGTGAGGCACTCGGACGTTATGGATTCGGAGTCGGAGAAGGTTTATACACGCAAATGCGCGCCATTCGCCGTGATGAAGAACTCGATGCGACACACTCTCTCTTCGTCGATCAGTGGGACTGGGAGCGAGTCATCGCTCGAGAAGAACGGACGATGGAATATTTAAAAGCAACGGTCGAGTCGATCTATGCGGCACTCCGTGAAACAGAATCGGAAGTGGAAACAACGTATGGCATTGAAGCGATTCTTCCGGAAGCCATCCATTTCATCACGAGTCAGGAGTTGGAGGACGCATATCCGACGATGACACCGAAAGAACGTGAGAGTGCCATCTGTAAAGAACATGGCGCCGTCTTTATCTCGCAAATTGGTGACCTTCTCGCATCTGGCATGAAGCACGATGGACGTGCGGCTGATTATGACGACTGGTCACTCAACGGTGACATTCTTGTCTGGCATCCAGAACTCGAGTCGGCATTTGAATTGTCATCGATGGGGATCCGGGTAGATGAAACGGCTCTTGACGCACAGCTGAAAAAAGCGGATGCGGACGAGAAACGGGCATATCCATTCCACCAAGGTGTTCTCGAAGGAACGCTTCCGCTGACGATTGGCGGAGGAATCGGTCAATCACGTGTGGCGATGTATCTCTTGCGTGCGCGTCATATCGGGGAAGTACAAACGTCGGTCTGGCCACAAGAAGTGATTCAGTCGTGTGAAAAAGCTGGCATCAGCTTGTTGTAATATAATATGAAGAAACACGGAACAGGACTCCAAACGTGAGTCCTGTTTTTCTGTGCAACATTTTCCACCCTATTCGTCAAATTTGACACCTACATTATGGAAGCGTTTTCATTTAAAGTTGATTTTGTAAAGAATGGATCAGGTTAAGGGAGGAAATGAGATGAAACGGAAGTGGAAATTGTCGACTGCTGTCATGACTGCTGGAATGGTACTTTCATTAGCGGCTTGTGGAGGAGGATCTCTTACAGACGAAGAGTCTTCTGAAGGAAATGCGGATAGCGGTGATAAAAAAGACGTTACGTTAAATGTCTTTCAGTTCAAAGCGGAGATCGCCAAAGATCTTGAAGCGATGGCGAAAGAGTATGAAGAAGAGACTGGCGTCAAAGTGACCGTTCAAACGGTCGGTGGCGGTGCGGACTATGGTGCGGCCCTCAAGTCTCAATTCGCTTCAGGCAACGAACCGGACATCTTCAACAACGGTGGCTTCACAGAAGCACAGACATGGAAAGACAAATTGGAGGACCTATCAAGTGAGAAGTGGGTCGGAGATTTGACAGAAGTCGCCAAAGAACCGATGACGATGGATGGTAAACTTTACGGAATGCCGATGAACCTTGAAGGATACGGTTTTATCTATAACAAGGCACTGTTTGAAAAGGCCGGCATCGATGAGTTACCAAAAACGCTTTCTGAATTGACAGCAGCGGCAGAAAAATTAGAGAAGGCGGGGATCACACCATTCTCTGTCGGTTATGCAGAGTTTTGGATTTTAGGCATTCATCTCTTAAATATTCCGATGGCGCAGCAAGACGATCCAGACGCGTTCATTCAAGCATTGAACGAAAATAAAGCGAAATTTGAAGACAACGAACAGTTCCAGGAGTTTTTGAAGCTGTTTGATTTGACGATCAAATACGGGAATAAGAATCCATTGACGACAGACTATAATACACAAGTCACGCAGTTCGCCCAAGGAGAGACAGCGATGCTCCAACAAGGGAACTGGGCACAACAGATGATTCTCGATGTGAATCCGGATATGGAGATGGGCTTCGTTCCAATCCCAATCAACGATGATGCCGAGAAAATGGACCGCCTACCGGTTGGTGTCCCGAACAACTGGGTCGTCAACAAGAACTCGAAGTATAAAGAAGAAGCAAAAGATTTCTTAGAATGGATGGCGACATCTGATACTGGGAAAGACTATATGGTCAACAAATTCAAGTTCATCCCTGCATTCAAGTCGATTGAAGCGAACGACCTGGGACCGCTCGCAGATGACATTCTCGCATACTCGAATGAAGGAAAGACCATCTCGTGGAACTGGTTCAAGTATCCGGATGGTGCGGTGAATGAATACGGTGCCCTCATGCAGGCATATGTTGGTGGACAAAAAACAGGTGAAGAGATGCTTCAAGACTTCACGAAAGTATGGCAAGACAAAGTGAAATAAAAAGCGCGCAGACGGTGAAACGACCCCTTCACCGTGTGTGTTTTTTTGAATGGTTAAACATTCTTTTTCGAATCAGAAGATGACACTTGTCAAATGGACGTGGCTCGCACAAAATAATAGACAGTTGAAGTGGTGCTCGGAACTTTCCGACGCCACTATTTTTTTGGGGAGATGGAACGGATGAGAAAAAATGTGACGGTTGCACTCTTACTGGCAACCTTTTTAGCGGCGATCGAAGGGACGGTCGTATCAGTTGCGACGCCTGTCATCGCCAGTGAGTTGAACGGGGCGACGCTCGTCAGCTGGGTATTTGCTGCCTTCTTACTATTTACAGCAGTATCGACACCGATATATGGGAAAGTGGCGGATTTATTCGGGCGGAAGCGTGTCCTTTTGTTTGGCATCGGGTTGTTCACGCTATCCTCACTCTTATGTGGTTTAGCCACGTCGATGGAACAGCTGATCGTTTTTCGGGCGCTTCAGGGCCTAGGTGCCGGTGCCGTCCTTCCGATTTCGATGACGATTATCGGAGACCTATATAAATATGAGGAACGCGGAAAGATTCAAGGGATTTTAAGTGCCGTATGGGGCGTATCGGGAGTACTCGGTCCGGTCATCGGCGGCTTTTTAGTCGAAACGTTGTCATGGCGCTACGTCTTTTTATTGAACGTACCATTTGCGTTACTCTCGTTTATCATGATCATTATCTTCTATAAAGAGAAAGTCGCTGAGACGACTGAACGGATCGACTTGAAAGGGGCGCTCTTGTTCGCGGGTGGGACGACAGCATTCTTATACGCCCTGATCACATTCAGTGAAACGAATGAATGGACGACGACCATTGTTGTCAGTGGGGTATTCAGTATCATCTTATTGGTTGGTTTCTTCGTATCTGAACGAAAAGCAAAATCTCCGTTATTGCCGTTTGAATTACTCAAGCAACCGACGATTGCTGCCATCAACGGTTCGGTCTTCTTTGCGGCGTGGGTGCTCGTCTCCATGTCTGCTTACATTCCAATCTGGGCACAAGCTGTATTAGGGAAATCAGCGACAGAGGCTGGATTCATGTTGATGCCATTATCGGTCGCGTGGACATTCACGTCGATTATCGGGGGGCGTACACTCGGAGTGGCTTCTCCGAGACGACGCGCTTTGATCGGGATGGGGTTGCTCATCATCGGGACGCTAACCTTAACACTATTATCCCAGTCGAGTTCAGACATATGGGTGTATGGGGCAGTGGCGCTAATCGGTGTCGGCTTCGGGTTGTCTCAACCGATGTTTATCGTCGTCTTACAAACTGTCGTCTCCTATCAACAGCGTGGAACAGCAACGGCGACCAACTCATTTTTAAGTACGGTTGGCCAAACACTTGGTGTAGCGGTGTTCGGAGCGGTCTTTAACTTTGTTGTACTTAACGACTTTAAAGAGAGCAGCGCGTTATCTCAAGTTTCATTAGAAGACTTCTTCAATCAGAGCGTCACGGAGACGTTGAACGCTTCGGTTCGACTTCAAGGGGAACAAATCATTGCGACCGGATTGAACAGCATCTTTATCGGAGCGATGGTCGCCGCAATCATCGCGTTCGTCATCGCGTCCCGCTTGCCGGCTCGCCCACCGGAACCTTCACAGCGCTCGTGAAACGAGGGTATGATGGAGGAAAGGGAGGCGAACCGACATGAAACGTCAAATTGGGATTGTGACATTGTTGTTTCTGATGGGGTGTGCGCCAGAACAAACGAACGAAGGAACAGAACCACCTACTTCAGAAGAATCGACTCGCAGTGAGTCAGAGACTGACAGTGAGACGAGTATGACGGAAGAGTCGAATCTTGAGATTGGAGAAGTGACCGCTATTGCCGAGAACTTGTCCATCCCGTGGTCACTCGCTCGAACAGAGGAGGGATGGCTCGTATCCGAACGCGGTGGTACCATCACCGTGATTGACAGTTCGGGTCGCGCAACCCGACAAGACGTGAACTTCAAGGAAAGTGTATTCGAGATTGGTGAAGGAGGGCTCCTTGGTCTTGCGTTAAGCGAAGATTTTGAATCGAGCGGAATCCTTTACGCGTATCATACGTATGGATCGTCAGGAAGAAACGTTCAAAATCGTGTAGTCGAGTTGACGTGGGATGGAGAACGCTTTGAGGAGACGAATGTCTTGCTTGATGAGATTCCAGGTGCACGTTTTCATAACGGAGGTCGCCTATTGCTGGACGGTGAGCATCTTTGGGTGACGACGGGAGATGCGCTCGTACCTGAACTCGCACAAGACGAATCATCATTAGCCGGAAAGATTCTACGAATCCCATTATCGGGTGAAGGTGAACCGACCGACTGGATCTATTCGCTCGGTCACCGCAACCCTCAAGGATTGAGTCAAATTGATGAAGTTCTTTATGCGAGCGAACACGGGGCGAGCGGACATGACGAGGTAAACGTGATAGAAGAAGGAAACAATTATGGATGGCCGATCATTGAGGCGAATCAGGAACAAGAAGGCCTTGTCACACCGTGGTTTGAAGTAGGAGAGACGTCTTGGGCACCTTCTGGTATCGCGACAGATGAACAGTACGTCTATATGGCGACGCTTCGGAACGAGCGGCTTGTTGCCATCGACCGGGAAACGAAACAAGTGACGACGATTGTCGAAGATGTAGGTCGGATTCGTGATGTGTGGTTAGAAGATGACACCTTGTATTTTATTTCGAACAATACGGACGGACGAGGCAACCCACAGCCTCAAGACGATCAACTTTATCAAGTAACGATTCGCTAGAAACTGACGACTTTGTCAGTTTCTATTTTTTTCGTTGTTTCTTCTGGAAGTAACGGTATAATTAAACATGTATTTTGGAAAAAGAAGGAGAAAATAGATGAATCATTCAAACTTGGTACATAAACGAGAAAAACTATACTTCTCACTATTAGTTGCAGCAAGCGTGCTCATGTTAATCCTCGGGATCGTGCTGACAGTAGCCTCATTCGGTATCTTTTTATGGATCATCGGTACAATCGTATCGCTCTCGCTCTTTACTCACTGGATTCAAATCGGGTACATTCGGACGAACGGTGTCAAAGTGACGGCTCGTCAGTTTACAGAACTTCATGAGATGGTACAACGCGTCGGGGCAGATATGGGCATCCGCTTGTTGCCAGATGTGTATATTTTACAAGCGGGTGGTGTATTAAACGCTTTTGCCACACGTTTCTTCCAGAAGAACATGGTCATTCTGTATTCGGATGTCGTGGAATTAACACGGACGGGACAGACGAAAGAAGTGGAGTTTGTCATCGCACACGAGCTGGCACACATTCGTCGTAACCATGTCCAAAAGCAGTGGGTCGTCTTGCTCGGTAGTATCATTCCTTTCTTAGGTTCTGCCTATTCACGTGCTTGTGAATATACGTGTGACCGGATGGCTGCTCATTACATTCAAGACTTCGGGGCGGCGAAGCGTGCGTTAACGGTTCTTGCAATCGGGGGACCGCTCGCGAAAGAAGTGAATGAGTTCGACTATTTGTACGAAGCAAGTCGAGAGAACGGTTTTATCGCGAAGTATAGTGAGTTGTTGTCGACGCATCCAACGTTACCGAAGCGAATCGCATCGATTGCAACAGCTGCAGGTGAAGAAAACATTCCGGTCTTCAAGACGGCTGGATATGTGAAAGCATCTATCATTTCGATGATTCTATTGACGGTTATCGGAAACGGGGCACTTATCGCATTTCTCTTCATTAACGATGATTTGACGGAGATTGTATCTGCGGCGATGAGTGAGGACCTTGCAGATGATTGGGCGTTGGAATGGGAAGAACCAATCCAAGAATTGACGTATAATAATGCGAGCTATGAAGAGATCGAAGCAGAATTACAAAATGGTGCTGACGTGAATATTCAAGACGAGTATGGCGAAACGCCACTTCACAACTTGTTCTACAATGATGAGGTTGATAAAGAAACAGTTCAACTCTTGCTAGACAACGGAGCTGACGTCACGCTCCAAAATGATAGCGGGATGACACCGATTGATACGGCACGTGATTGGGGACATAGTTCTGAACTCATTGAATTAATGGAAGCATATGAATAAAAGACATTTCCTCGTTTCAAAAGAGACGAGGGAATTTTTTTGTGGTTTTTTGCAAACGTTTGCATAACGCATGATATACTGTTTGGGTAGGAGGGATATCGGTGAATAGCATACGGACAAAGTTAACGGGGATGATTGCGTTGACCATCATTGTACCGGTCATTTTAGCGACGATTGTTTCATTTTGGTACGTGCAAGACCGGGAGCGTGAACGTGGTCTTGAGATGACCGAATGGTCGCTCGAGCGGGGGACACGTCAGATGGAACGCTATATCTCTGATTTGAGTCGATTGCCAACGAGTTTATACGCTGATCGTGACGTGTTAGACATTTTAGAATATGGACCGGGACTTTCGTTAAGAGAAACGGAGATTGAAGTGCGGCGCGCGCTCCTTGCGATGTACCTGTCCCGAGAAGACGTGGCGCAAATTCAGCTGTTAATGCTCGAAGATATGGATTCGTTTGCGGCTTATAAAATGAAAGTGTCACCACGGTCGAAAAAAGAGCCGAGCGCCGTCCAACAACAGCTCTTGGATAACCCGAAAAGTCGTGTCTTATTAGAAGCATCCCATCCACTTGTTGCTTATCATGATTTTGGGCCGATCATGACACAAGAAGACGTCGTGACGCTTCATTTCAGGCTGGACAAGATTGAAACGGATGAACCACTTGCTATTCTTTCGCTCGATATCCCTGAAAATTTATTCATCGGGCAGCTGGCTTCTTTACAAAATAGTCCGGATGAGAGTTTATGGTTCGTCGGTGAAGACAACCGTGTGTTTGCCCATCTCGGTGAGGGAGAAATTCCGTCTTCATTTCAGCCGAGATCCATCTCGACCGATGGGAAACATCATCAAATCACGAAAACATTCGAGTTTGACCATCAGCAGTTTTATGTCGGTAAATCGATTCCAGATGAACTCTTGACCGAACCGGCTTCACGAACGTCATTCATCATCTTGCTTGTCGGGATGGTCTCGCTCATTTTGGCACTGATCGGAGCGACCTATGCTTCGATGAAATTGACGACACCGATCAAGACGTTGACCTCAAACATCTGGCGAATCGAGCAAGGAGACATGACCGTCTCATTTGATTCCCTCGGAAATGATGAGTTCGGCGTGCTCGGAAGACAGTTCAAGCGAATGATTGAACGGATCGATGATTTAATTCAACGAGAGTATAAGCTCGCCTTAGAGAATCGGACGAACGAGCTTCGTACACTTCAGGCGCAAACCAACCCGCATTTCTTATTTAACACGTTACAGTCGATTGGAACGTTGGCATTGAAGGGAGATGGCAAGACGGTCTACCGATTAATCACGCAACTCTCTTCGATGATGCGGTATACGATGCATCCAGAAGAGTCGATGGTGACGCTGAAACGGGAGATCGAGCATTTGAACTCTTACATTCGTCTTCAAGACGTACGATTCCCAAATCAGTTTCAAGTGACCGTTTCAGTTCCTGAAGACCTCTATGAATTGATTGTTCCAAAGATGATTTTACAGCCGTTAGCGGAGAACTTTTTCAAGCATGGGTTCGAGCGAGACGGCTCTGCTTTAGCGAATCAATTTGATGTGACGGCCTGGATGGACGGAACGTCACTCGTGATTCGTTGTGAGAACAGTGGTCGTTCGATGACGACCGAAGAATGGGAACGAGTCATGTCACGGATTGAGCAAAGTGATTCGACATTTTATGACACGGAAGGCACAGGATTACGAAACATTCGCGATCGACTCATGTTAAACTATAATCGGGAGGCAGAATTTATGTTGGCTACACCTGAAACAGGCGGTTTTCGAATTATGATGCGTTTCCCCGCTTCTTCTGAGGGGGTGGCGTCATGACGAAAGTGTTGATTGTAGATGATGAATCTCCGGTAAGGGAAGCGGTGAAATTACTCGGTGAATGGGAACGGTTCGGCGTGACGACGGTTCTTGAAGCAACGGATGGGCGTGAAGCACAGGTGCTCATTGAACAAGAACGTCCAGCGCTCATCTTATCCGATATTCAAATGCCCCATTGTGATGGGATCGAGCTGATGGAGTGGGTACACGACCATGCTTCATTTTCTAAGCTTGTTGTGCTGACAGGATACGATGAATATTCGTATATGCGACGGGCCATCCAGTATGGGAGCTTTGATTATTTGTTGAAACCGATCGACCCGGATGTATTGAATGATACGTTGGCACGCGCGTTAGGGGACGTGGTGGATCGGTCGAGTGAAGATCCGATTTCTCAGATTGGAACGTTCATTGAACAGCATTTTTCGGAAGAACTGAGTTTGCAAGGGATGAGCGAACGATTTTACTTAAGTCGAGAGTACATCTCGCGACGTTTTAAACAACAATATGGCGTGAATTTGTCTGAATACGTATTGACGATTCGGATGAACGAAGCGAAGCGCCTGTTAGAGACGAGTAGACAGCGTATCTATGAAGTCGCCCAAGCAGTCGGCTTTTCGGACGATAAGTATTTCCGGAAGGTCTTTAAAAAACAAGTCGGTGTTACTCCGAACGAATTTCGGGAAAAGGTTCAACGACAAGCTTAAAGGAGGAATTCAAACATGAGTGTACACATTGGAGCTCAAGAAGGACAAATTGCAGAAACGGTATTACTTCCAGGGGATCCGCTTCGCGCCAAGTATATCGCGGAGACGTTTTTAGAAGACGTTGAATTATATAATGAAGTTCGTGGTATGTACGGCTTCACAGGTACGTACAAAGGAAAACGCATCTCGGTCCAAGGAACGGGGATGGGTGTGCCTTCGATGTCGATTTACGTGAATGAACTCATCATGTCGTACGGTGCAAAAAACTTGATCCGTGTCGGAACTGCCGGCGGAATTCAAGAAGATGTCAAAGTGCGTGATGTCGTCATCGCCATGAGCGCATCAAGTGAGATGGGGCAAAACCGTGTCCGCTTCAACGGAATGGACTATGCACCAACAGCGACGTTCGACCTCCTACATCGTGCATATATGAATGCAGAGAAAGCTGGAATTCCGGTCAAAGTGGGACAAATCTTCACAGCAGACCAATTCTATCAAGATGACTTCCACCACTTCAAGAAGTGGGCGGACTTCGGTTGCCTCGCAATCGAGATGGAAGCAGCGGGTCTTTACACGCTTGCGGCGAAACATAAAGTAAACGCGTTGACAATCCTCACGATCTCTGACCACTTGTTGACAGGTGAAGAAACGACTTCAGAAGAGCGTCAGACGACGTTTGATGAAATGATTCGTGTCGCTCTCGATACAGCGGTTGAAGTGACGAACTAAACAGTTTTCCCTACAGTCTTTGGCTGTAGGGATTTTTTGTGTCCAAACCCATTCATCCCTATGAAACGGTTGGAGCTCCAGCTAGACTAAGGATAAGATACCGAGAAAGAGGAAATGTCTAATGAAAACTCCATCACGTTTTATATTATATGCAATTGTATTTTTTGCTTTTTTTGATCTGTTCGCCCAACTCCCAATTATGAGCACGTTTGCGTTGTCCGTTGGGGCATCTTCGTTTATCGCTGGTTTTTCCATCGCGATATATTCATTGACGAACACATTTGGAAATGTGCTGTCCGGTATATGGACTGACAAGAAAGGTCCATATCACGTATTGGTTCTCGGTTTGTTCCTGACGAGCTTAAGTTTACTCGCTTATCAATTCGTCGACTCACCATCCATATTACTGCTTGTCCGATGTGTCCACGGCTTTATGGCTGGACTGATCGTCCCGGCTGCGTTTACGTTGTCTGCGAACATCACCGCAATGAATCGTCAAGGGAAGAAAGTCGCCATCACCGGTAGTTTCGTCGGATTGGCGGCCATCATCGGTCCTGCGTTCAGTGGAATTGTCGCCAGTGTCACATCACCACCGACCGTCTTTTTATTTGTTTCTTTATTCGGCTGGGTGATTCTGTTCGTGACAATCGTAACGATGCGACGGAGCCAAACGGTGGATTCGAAGACAGATACCCATACAGCACCGATAAAACCAGACCCGAAAGTGATTCGAGCCTACTGGGGGGCATTCTTCCTCATGTTTTCCCAAGGGGCACTTGCGTTTTTGTTACCGGTTCATGTGCAGGAGCTTGGCTATGATTCACGATTGAGTGGGACGCTACTTAGTATGTTCGGCGTGGTCGCCGTCCTATTCTTTTTATTACCGACGAACCGATTGTTCGATCGATTTTCACCGACCAAATTGACCGCACTTGGGGTGGCGATTATTGGGACGTGCCAGATGTTAATTGGACAAGCAGGTGTACAAACGAGCCTTTATGGGGTACTTGCCTTATATGGTGTCGGGTTTGCGATTCTTTTCCCGGCCATCAACACATTGTTGATTCAATCAACTTCTCCTCAAAATCGAGGAAAAGCATACGGGGCATTCTATGCCTTTTTCTCTCTCGGTACGGTAGCGGGATCTTCTTTTTTAAGCGCTCTGCCACTTTCCGTCGTCGAGCAGTTCACGCTGACTGGTTTGATATTATGGGGGGCGAGCCTTCTCTTTCTTGTCAGTGTGGTAAAGGGAAGACGGATATTTTGACACGATAAAAGTAATGTATTACTCTATGATTAAATGTTTAAACATTTAAACGTTTAGTGTAACTGGCATCGATGAAAGCGTTTTTTTGATTCACTTTTCACTCGATGATAAAATGAAATCAATGTGATGAATCATAAGGAGGAAAGTTCATGCTGGCACCGATTGAACAATTGACGATTGACGAGCTTGTCCAAAAACAACGTCGTTTCTTTAAAACACAGGCGACGAAATCAATGGCATTCCGTTTAAGTATGCTGACGTTTTTAAAGGAATCGATCAAGCATCATGAAGCGGACTTGCTAGAAGCGCTTAAAGAGGACTTGAACAAATCGGAGATGGATGCGTATACGACAGAAATCGGATTCATTTATGACGAGATTTCTCGGACGACACGCGAATTAAAACGATGGATGCGTCCGAAGCGTGTGCGTGGAACTGCCATCCATCTTGGAATGAAGAGTGAAATTCAATATGAACCATACGGTACGGTATTGATCATCGCTCCGTGGAATTATCCGTTCCAACTAGCGGTCGCACCACTCATTGGTGCCATTGCCGCGGGAAACACAGCGGTCGTCAAACCTTCAGAACTGACACCGAACGTCGCGCGTGTCCTGACACAGGTGCTAGAACGTGCTTTCACCGATCGATATATAGCCAGTGTCGAAGGGGATAAAGACACAGTTCAAGAGCTCTTGAATCAAAAATGGGACTACATTTTCTTTACAGGTTCGACGCAAGTCGGTCGCATCGTAAATAAGGCGGCAGCAGAACATTTAACACCCGTCACACTCGAACTCGGAGGGAAATCACCTGTCATCGTTCACGGAGATGCGAATGTCTCCATCGCGGCAAAACGTGTCGCGTGGGGGAAATGGATGAACGCCGGGCAAACGTGTGTCGCGCCAGACTACGTGCTTGTACATGAATCGCAGCAAGAAGCCTTTTTAGAGGCAATCAAACAAGAGGCGTTTGCGATGTTCGGGAACGGTGTTGGTACGAAACGATACACGCGCATCGTCAACGAATCGCACTTCGACCGTTTGTCTCACTATTTGACAGAAGGCGAACTTGCTTTTGGCGGGGAAACGAACCGGGATGAGCTAAAAATCGCACCGACCGTCATGACGAATCTCGAAGAAGATGCTGATGTGATGAAAGACGAGATTTTTGGTCCGATTTTACCGGTCATTCCGTATCGTCAGCTAGATGAAGTGATCGAGTTCATCTCTGACCGACCGCATCCACTCGCGCTCTATCTCTTTACGGAATCGAAAGATGTGGAAAGAACGATCATGAAACACCTTTCCTTTGGAGGAGGATGTGTGAACGATGTCATCATGCATTTGACGAATCCGAATCTCCCGTTTGGTGGAGTAGGCGAGAGCGGTATGGGAGCCTATCACGGACGTACGAGCTTTGAGACGTTTAGTCACGCAAAGTCTATTTTGAAAAACACGACAAAATTTGATTTACCAGTTCGGTATCCGAACTTCAAACCGGCCGAACAATTGATTCGATTGATTCAACGATAAAGCTATAGAGACTCGGTACAAATGCCGGGTCTCTCTTTTTTTAAAAAGATTGTTTGAAATGTCACATACTTTTCTGATACTCCCTGTCACACTCCTGTATAATAAAGTCATAATTGGAACGTACGAATGAAACGTGGAGGGAGCACCGACCTATGTCAATGCAATGTGGAACGACCCAACCGAACAGTTTTGTATTCTCAGATGAAACGAAACAATTGCTGTTGGAAATGATGACAATTCAACATCATCCGAAAGCGAGTATCGTATGTTGGGAAGGTGAAAAGTGTGATAAGTTCTTTTACTTAAAGAGTGGTTCTGTCAAATTCACGAAAATCACGAAAAAGGGAAATCCACTCGTCATGTTCATGTATGGTTCGGATGATTTCTTTGGTGAGTTTGACATTGTCGAAACTTTCCCCAGCTCGTATAGCATTGAGACGACTGAGGAAAGTACCATCGGAACCATTTCAAAACGCGAGTTGGAATCGCTCATGCAACGTGATATCCGCTTTGCCGGAGAAATTTTGCGATGGACATCGATGATGCGCAAACATTCAGAGATGAAAGTACGCGACTTATTGCTATACGGCAAACCAGGCGCTTTGGCTTCGACACTACTCCGTATGGCAGCCATGCATGGGGTGGAGGAAGAGGGGACAATCGTCATTCCTCGTCATCCGTCAGATGGAGAACTCGGGCAGTTGATTGGAGCGCCACGCGAGACGGTGAATCGATTGATCAGTCAATGGCGAAAAGAAGGAGTCATCAGCACGACAGCCAAATCGATTGTCATTCATGATGTTGATTTTTTGAAAGAGCTTTGTCACTGCGAGGGTTGTCCTGCAGGAATATGTCGTTTATGAACCGTCTCATGTGAAGGCGGTTTTTTTGTGACCTACTTTTATCAAAATGTGAATTTTGTGTGTTGAAACTACGCAAATTTGATGTGATTGTCACTTTTTGAGTGACAAAAGTCACATATTATCCCTTAGGTGATTGCATACAATGAAAGTGGAAAAACAACCGAAAGGGGTCTTACACGTGGAACATAAAGATGGGCAAGAACCGAACCTAAAAGGAACGTTTACATCGGTCATGATCGTTGCAGGTGTCATCATTGCCATGTGGTCATCAGTCTTTTATTTATTCGTCACACGATAAACATGTAGGGAGGAGGGTCTCATCGTGCATATTCATAAACTAGAAAAGTATTGGCTTACATTTGGTATTATCCTACTCGCGGTCTTCTTGACTGTTCTCGGGGTATCGGCATTCGCGGCAGGGAACCAGCCAGCATCGGATGCGGATTTGATTGACCCGGCCAAAGTAAATCAGACGGCTCCATTCGACAAACCAGGACTTCATCAAATTGGTGAGAATGAATACGAACTCGTCATGATCGCACAAGCGTTTACGTTCACACCAGGGAATGTTGAAATTCCAAAAGGCGCAAAAGTAACATTCCTTGTGACGTCACCTGATGTCGTACACGGATTCCAGTTGACAGGTACTCCGGTCAACATGATGGTCGTGCCTGGACATATCAACTCATTGACGTACACGTTCGAGGAAGCTGGCGAATTTTTGATTCTTTGTAACGAATATTGTGGGACAGGGCATCACATGATGTCGACTAAAATCAAGGTGGTGGAGTAAATGAACGACGTATCATCTAAACTGAAACAATGGGAGATGGAGCGAGGGGTTCCTGTTCCAAGTATCGGAGCGAAAGAGGCGCGTCTTGCCTACGGACACGTTCTCGTATCGGTGCTCGCCATCTTGATTGGAGCGCTAGCCGGATTGACACAGACGTTGATTCGGACGGGTGTCATTCCTGAAATCTTTGGATACTATCAATTGCTAACGGCTCACGGTATCATGCTCGGGATCGTCTTCACGACGATGTTCATCATCGGTCTTTTATATGCGTTATTGGCAAAGTCGTTCGGTCGCTTTGAATCATTCCCGACACGTGTCGCTTGGCTCGGTTTTTGGACGATGATTATCGGTGCCGTCATGGTAACGGTCATGATCTTGGCTAACAAAGGGACAGTATTGTATACGTTCTATGCACCGCTCATGGCAGATCCGCTCTTCTATGTCGGACTCGTCCTGTTCGTAGTCGGAACATGGTTGTCGTCATTCGCGATGTTCCGTATGTATGCGGACTACAAACGCGACAACCCAGGCGTTCATCCGCCGCTCCCGGCTTATATGAGTATTATGACGATGCTTCTATGGGACATTGCGACACTCGGTGTCGCAGCAACGATTCTGTTCCAACTCCTTCCGCTCTCGTTAGGATGGACAGATACAGTCGGAATCGAGTTATCTCGTACATTGTTCTGGTACTTCGGTCACCCGCTCGTTTATTTCTGGCTCATGCCGGCATATATTGTATGGTACACAGTCGTGCCGAAAGTCATCGGTGGGAAGATCTTCTCGGATGCGTTGGCACGGATGGCGTTCTTGTTGTTCTTGCTCTTCTCATTCCCGGTCGGCTTCCACCATCAGTTGACAGAACCGGGGATTGAACCGTTCTGGAAGTTCGTTCAAGTTATCTTGACGTTCTTGGTCGTCATCCCATCGTTCATGACAGCATTCTCGCTCTTTGCGACGTTCGAACTTCGTGGACGTGCGCTCGGCGCGAAAGGATTGTTCGGTTGGGTGAAGAAAATGCCGTATGGTGATGTTCGTTTCCTCGCACCATTCATCGGGATGCTATTCTTCATTCCTGCCGGTGCAGGTGGGATCATCAACGCGTCTCACCAATTGAACGCGATGGTTCACAATACGCTTTGGGTCACAGGTCACTTCCATATCACAGTCGGAACGGCTGTCGCCTTGACGTTCTTCGGAACGGCATACTGGCTCGTACCAGTACTTCGTGGTCGCACGTTGACAAAAGCGATGAACAAGCTTGGATTGATTCAAGCAGGGACGTGGGCGTTCGGTATGGCCATCATGTCATATGCGATGCACATTTCAGGATTGAATGGTAATCCACGTCGTACGGGTCCAGCAACTTACTTCTCGGATGCATTGACGCGTGAATGGATTCCGTACCACGTCATGATGGCGATTGGAGGAACGATTTTATTCATCTCCGTTCTGATTTTCGTCTACTCGATGTTCAACTTGTCATTCCTCGCTCCAAAAGGCGAAGAGGAATTCCCGCTCGCTGAGACAGAAGAGGCGGCGATGGATACACCGCGCTATTTCGAAAACTGGAAATTGTGGATTACGGTAACGTTCGTCTTGATCGCATTTGCATACACGGTTCCAATTTGGCACTTGATTGAAAGTGCGCCTCCTGGAGCGCGTGGTTGGGTACTCTGGTAAACTAAAGTCAGCTCATTCGTGAGCTGACTTTTTGTGTGGGGAGGAACGATATGAACGTATTGGATGTGATTCGTTCTGCACGAGCGACGCACGCGGGGAATCGCCCGTTTGTCGTGGCGATTGATGGATTGAGTGGAGCGGGCAAGACAACGCTCGTCTCACGTTTGAGTGAAGAGTCGACTATACTTGTTCTTCACATTGATGACTATATTGTCGAACGAGACAGACGCTATGAGACCGGACAGCCTGAACCGACCGAATATTACGCACTCCAATGGGACGTGTCGCGACTTGAGCGTGAACTGTTTCGTCCATTGAGGAATGGGATAACGGAATTGACGTTACCTCGTTACGTGTATGAACGAGATGTCATTGTTGAAGAAGTGATCGATGTGTCATCTGCTTATACCATTGTCGTCGAAGGGATTTTTCTACAACGACCGGAATGGAGACCATATTACGATTACGTGATTTATCTCGACTGTCCCCGCGAGGTTCGGTATGAACGGGTATTGAATCGAGATACATATCTCGGCAACCCGGAGGAAAGGCTTGCGAAATACAAGCGGCGCTACTGGGCAGGGGAAGATCTTTATCTTCAACTCGTCGACCCGAAAAGAGAAGCAGATATCGTGCTCTGACTGAACGTTTCAACATCTGACGCATGCGTCAGGTGTTTTTATTTTGGAGAAAATTTGAAAAAATGATTGACGTTAAAGTGTATTACGCTAATAATACAGTTAGAAAGTGTATTAACCATGTCATACACTTAGAAAGGTGATGAACATGCAATTCAATACGAGGGCACCGGTTTACCTACAGGTCGTCGATTACTTCAAAAAGAAGATGGCGCTCGGTGAACTGAAAGCCGGGGATGAGATGCCATCTCGGCGTGAGCTTGCGAACGATTTAAAAATTAATCCGAACACGGTTCAAAAAGCGTTCAAGGAAATGGAGGACCAACAATTGATTACGACCGAACGAAATCGACCGAGTCGCGTGACGACAGATCGAACGGTATTGGCACAAATCCGCTCTGAAATCGTAGATGACGCGGTCGCCGTATTTGTAGAATCGATTCAAGAACTTGATGTCTCGGTAGACGAACTTGTTGAAAAAATCAAACGACAGTACAAGGAGGGGATGTACGATGATCGAAGTGTTGGGAGTTAAAAAACGTTATCGGCGGAAACAAGTCATTGAAGACGTGTCGTTCACAGCGAATAAAGGTGAAATCACGTGTCTCATCGGCTTGAACGGTACGGGGAAGTCGACGTTGTTGAAAGGCATCATGGGATTGACACCTTTCGACAAAGGTTCGGTATTGATCGATGGGAAACCGATTGATTTGAATCGTGTCGCCTTCGTCGCCGACCATGCGATGTTCCCGATTCACTTTACAATCGAACAATGTGAGGCGTTCATGAAAGATTTTTATCCGACATTTGATTCGGTATTATTTGCCCGTCTCGTCGATGATTTCAAGTTGTTTCCGGAAGATAAGTTGAGCGAGTTATCGAAAGGGACGCTCGCGAAAGCGAACCTCGCACTCGGGATTGCGCAAGACCCGGATTATTTATTGCTTGATGAACCGTTCTCAGGAATCGATGTCTTCTCAAAAGAACAGATTGTCGAACTATTTTCGAGCGAGGTCATGGAGAATCGTGGCGTGCTCATTACGACACACGAGATTGAAGATATCGAGTACTTGATCGACAAGGCCGTCATGTTGAATAACGGAAGAATCGTCCGTGAGTTTGATGTCGAAGATGTCCGTTTCATTCACGGGAAGTCCATCGTCGATGTGATGAGAGAGGAGTACGGGGCATGAATCTATTGAAACTTTTGAGTTGGGAAATCGAGCGTGTCACAAAACCGTTCTTGATGTTAGTTACTGGCCTCCTCGTCGTCCAGTTTGGGTATCTCGGTTACTTTTTATGGGATGAGACAAATCTATTTGAACGGTTACGACGTGAAGGGAACGCGGACTATCAATATACGTTCTTGGATTATCTCGGCAGTACGCCATATCTCTTGTCACTCGGAATTGCGGTCGCGGCGATGTTATTATACAGCGCCTGGATCTGGTATCGCGATTTTCAAGGACGAGGGACGTTCATGTTGCGACTACTCACGATGCCACAAAAACGAATGACCTTGTTCTTCGCTAAACTCGCTACGATTTTGATGATGACGTTGGGACTGTTTGCCATCGAATGGATTGCTCTCAAGTTACAGTACATAGCGTTCACGAGTTGGTTCGATGAAAAGATGATTCCAATGAGAGGTTCATTCGAGCAAGCGATTTCCTATCATGGGATGTTTACGGTCATGTATCCTTCTTCACTCGTAAATTTCGTCATCCATCAATTGTTGATCATCATCGTTGTGCTGTTTATTTTTACATTTGTATTGATTGAACGCAGTTTCTGGCAACGGACGATGTGGTCGCCTGTACTTAGTTTATCGATTCTAGTTGTCATCTTAACTATTCCCATTTTAGGCTACGCGTTCCTGTCGAATCGACTGATTTATGATGAGACGATCGTGTACGTCGGTATGGTATTGGTCGTTTGGGCAAGTGTGACGATTTGGCTAGGTCGAAGATTTTTACAGACGAAATTGAATGTGTGAGGTGAGAAGATGAAACGAATGTGGAACGTGGCTGCGCTCGGTGCGGTCATCGTGATTGGGCTTGGGACGTTTGCTGTTGATGCGACAGAACCGAAAGCAGAATGGTCGTTAGACATCAGTTCGAATCCAGCTGTTTGGGAAAATCAAATTGTTGAGATGACTTATAGTTCTGATGATGCTGTTGATCAACGGTTTGAAGTGACGGCTGATGAAAGTCGCATCACATCAAACTTGAACTATATAGCTGAGGGACAACAATATCGTGAACGTTTGAATGGAGATGTACGTTCCATCCATAGACTCATGAATGGATGGACGTATGCGCAGTCGATTCAAACACAAGACGGATATATCGGAGTCGGGCAGGATGGGATGAAAGAGCTCATCGTTTTTCAACAATTAAAAGGAAAAGAAATGTCGAGATTCGCATTCGATGCCAGTGATTCAAAAATATACGACATCGTGAACGGGGTGTGGGCAGGCGTATTCCTGAATGATGGTCAGTTAAACTTAATCTATCGAGATGGATATGACGAAGACGTAAAAACAATGATTGCCACGTTTAATGAAGCGATGAATGACGTAAGCGTCAAAGAATTGAACATGGACAAAGGATTTATCACCCATGTCATCAATACGAATCGTTTTTACGCTACCGATGTATCCTCTCAGATGACAGAAACACGTTATATCCCTGTCGGTGTTAGCTTCTACGATGTTATCGAAGAAGGAGAAGATAAGTTCAATGTTGAAGACAGATTGCCAGGTCAATTCGCTTATGACACGAAAACGGAGAAAGTCGTTCAATTGGCTGAAGACCAAGGCTTTTGGGATTATACAACGTCGGGCCAAAACCTGTTAGCGATAAATGAAGATGGCGAGGAAGTCGTCATCGACTTGAACACAGGGAAGAACATGACCCGAAGCGTTCTCGACTCGGTTGATCACTCCTTCTATTCAAACGGTCGTCTGTACCAAACGCGTCAAGCGAAAGATGGTGTCGTCATCGATGTATACGAGGATGGGGAACAAATCTCAAGTGCGGCGATCACGCCTGAAAATGAAGAAGCTCGTGACATACTCAAACAGATTGACGTGTACGTCAGACAAAAATAAGCAAAGGGCCGCGGCCTTTTGCTTATTTTGATGGTTTCGGTACGATGACGCCTTCTTCTAAATCAAGCAACAAGTCGATCAGTTCCGCGCAGAACTCCGGAAACTGCTCCAAAAAGGCACCGGGACCGACTTCATCCGTAAAGTCGATATATAGGTCGGCCACGTTTCCAGACATTTTCGCAGGTAAGGCGAGGAACGCCGAACCGAAGCGCCAGCTGCCTCGGATGTCGAGTAACTTTCCGAGGACGAGGTCGCCGGTCTCGCGTTCTTCGGGTAACTGAACAGCGTACGTCTCTTTTGACTCCCAGTCTTTCAACTGACCGTCTTCCGTCACTTCAAAGATGCTGCAGCGCGGGACGGCTAGTCCACGGAGTGCGTGATAAAGAGCAGGTGACATATCGCCCTTGTGGTCAGCCAAATAGCGACCATGAGGCGTCATGCCGTCTTCGTCCGTTTCAAAGAAGACGGCCCAATCAATGAAGAGGTCACGGAAGAGCTCGGCATCTTTCAAATGCCATGTCCCTTCCGACGCGATCTCTTGAATATAGTTTGTCCATTGTGTGCTTCGCGCAAGAGCGGCTTGCTCATATAACTTTTTCAGTTCGGCAAGCAATTCGGATTCTTCGACGAGCAAAGGGAAGGGAATTACTTTCCGGTCTTTTTTCATCGGCGCGGTCCTCGCTTGTTCGCAGGACGTTTGACGACAGGAGGCTTCTCCTCAATCCGTTTCTCGATTACATCGCCACGATAAATCTCGAGTTCTTTCAATTCGACACCGAGTTGACGCGCGAATGATTTCAAGTGTGGTAAATCGTCCGTCGTCACGAGAGAAAGGACGGTCCCGCCTGCGTTACCACGAGCCGTACGGCCTGAACGGTGGATAAAGTCATCGATGGATTCTGGTAAATCGAAATGGACGACGTGCGTCACATCTTCGATATCGAGACCACGCGCTGCGAGACCCGTCGTGATGAGGAGCGGGTATTCGCCTTTACGGAATTCACGAAGCGTCTCGACGCGTTCGCGCTTTCCTTTCAAGCTGTCGAGCATGCGGTAGTCCACTTTCAACTTTTCAAGCTCCCCACGAAGTGGTGGCAAGAACGAGCGGTTATTAATGAACGCAAGTGCCTTTACGCCATCGACGTGCGAAAGACGGCGTAACAGTTCGGGTTTGTAGCGACGCGTCGTCAACAAGTAACCATACGTCACTTGATCGCTGACAGCACGTTCGATTTTGATATGTGCCGGCTCGTTCATGAACGGTGCCGACCATTCTTTGAGTGAATCGGTGAGTGTTGCCGAGACGAGTGCAAGTTGACGCTCATGTGCGGTATGCTTGATGATGCGCTCAGCCGCCTCTGTCAAACCGCTGTCGATGATTTGGTCGGCTTCATCGAGAATGACCGTATGCGTCTCATGGAGCTTCAGCTTTTTCTTGTCAATCAATTCGACGAGACGTCCCGGTGTCCCGACGATTAAATGCGGCTTTTTCTTGATTCGATCGATTTGACGTTTCAATTCGACACCGCCAATGAACGAGCCGATGCGAACATCGCCTTTTTCGGTGAAACGTTGTGCGACCTGTTGGATCTGCATGACAAGTTCACGAGTTGGAGCGACAATGACAACTTGGATTCGGTCGTTCGATGGATCGATTTTTTCAATCGCTGGTAGCAGGTAAGCGAGCGTTTTACCCGTTCCGGTCGGTGCCTCGATTGTCACGTCTTTTCCATCTAATAGTAGGGGGAACGCCTCTTTTTGGACCGGCATCGGCTCGTTAAAGCCCATCCGTTCCCACGTCTCGTTAATAAAAGGTTTTGTAAAATTCATAATAGGTCTCCTTATCTTTAGGCAAAAACAAAGGAAGCGAAAGCGCTCCCTCGTCAAATATAGCGAACATGCTCCTGACCATCTTCCATTGAAGAACGTAACGTCTGTGTATACGTTTGACCGTCTTCGATGAGTTGGATGTGGGCATCCGCGCCTTCTGCTGTCAATTCCACTTTCTCAATCGTGAATCCTTGATAAACGCGATACTGTAACTCGGACGTCATTTTCTCGAACGGTTTCAGTTCCGGATGTGTCGTGATGACATGGATTGGACGCGACAAAAGTCCGGCGAGTAATTGGTCGCGATAATCGATAAAATCTTCGTTCTCGATGTCATCGTCAAAGCGAATCCAAAACCCTCCATCTTCAAATTCTGTGATAAATCCATCACGCTTTTCACCGGCTTCTTCGACCTTCAATGAGATGCGATCGCCGACTTGAAAGGCGTGGCTTGGTGTTAATGGTTCGTACGTCATGAGTAGAACCCCTTCCTCTTATACAATGTTCTGCCTTCATTGTGTCTGATACGACACAAAAATTCAAGTTCTAACCGAGTGATGTGAGATTTATCACCCCAAAAACTGTATAGTTCGTCACAGAACAATCAAATTAGTACAGATCATAGTTCGACCCTAATTAAATGGGATTTAGCTGTTTCAAACTATATAATTAATCGAATATAACAGTTTGTAAAACGCTTTCAAAAACGGCTATTTCATCACGTTCATAAGATTGTTACAAGTTTCACAAGAATGTAAAACATATTGTTCACGTTTTCACGTACACTCACAGTATAGATAACACGCAGTTACTTTCGAGAATGAGGAGTGAATCAACATGGCAACCGAAATCAAATCCGCATGGTCAGGTTTTATCCCTGGTCAGTGGACGAATGAAGTCAATGTCAGTGAGTTTATCCGTTTGAATCGTCATGAATACACAGGGAACGATACGTTCTTAGCAGGTCCGACAGAAGCGACAAACGTTCTTTGGAATCGTGTGATGGAACTGACAAAAGAAGAGCGTGAACGCGGAGGCGTTTGGGACGTCGATCAACACACACCATCGACAATCGTGTCGCATGGACCAGGTTACTTAAACAAAGAATTAGAGAAAGTCGTTGGCGTTCAGACGGATGAGCCGTTCAAACGTTCGATTCACCCGAATGGCGGGATTCGCATGGTGGATGCCGCACTCGAATCATATGGTTTCGAACCAGATGAAGAAATCACAAAAATTTATTCAGAGATTCGTAAAACACATAACCAAGGTGTGTTCGATGCCTATACGCCTGAAATGCGAGCTGCTCGTAAATCAGGGATTATCACAGGTCTTCCGGATGCGTACGGTCGTGGACGCATTATTGGTGACTATCGCCGCGTCGCTCTCTACGGAATTGATTTCTTGATGGCAGAGCGCAAAAAAGACTTGGCGAAACGAGGTGGATTCTTATCTGAATCGGACATCCGTGACCGGGAGGAACTATCGGAACAACTTCGTGCCCTCCAAGAACTCAAACAACTCGGAGCCGCTTATGGATTTGATCTCGGTCGCCCTGCAGAAAACACGCAAGAAGCGTATCAATGGGTGTACTTGGCATACCTTGCTGCAATCAAAGAACAAAACGGTGCCGCGATGTCACTCGGTCGCGTCTCGACATTCCTCGATGTGTACGCTGAACGTGACCTTGAAGCTGGTCGTTTAACAGAGTCAGACGTTCAGGAAATCGTCGATCACTTCATCATGAAGCTTCGAATCGTTAAGTTCTTACGGACACCTGACTACAACGAATTATTCTCAGGTGATCCGACTTGGGTAACGGAGTCAATCGGTGGGATGAGTGAAGACGGTCGCTCGAACGTCACGAAGAGCTCGTTCCGATTCTTGCATTCACTCACGAACCTTGGTCCTGCTCCAGAGCCGAACTTGACGGTCCTTTGGTCGACGAAGCTTCCAGAAGGATTCAAACAATACTGTGCGAAAATGTCGATTGAAACGTCAGCGATTCAATATGAGAACGATGACTTGATGATGCCGCAATTCGGTGACGACTATGGCATCGCATGTTGTGTGTCACCGATGAAGATCGGAAAACAGATGCAATTCTTCGGTGCGCGTGCCAACATGGCGAAAGCCCTTCTTTATAGCATGAATGGCGGACGTGACGAGAAGAGCGGTGCTCAAATCGCTCCTGCCTGGGAGATGAATGCAGAAGATGTGCTCACGTACGAAAAAGTATATGCCGACTTTGACCGTACACTCGACTGGTTGGCAGAACTATACGTGAATACGCTCAACGTCATTCACTTCATGCATGATAAATATGCGTACGAACGCATCGAAATGGCGCTTCACGATCCAGAAATCTTACGGACGATGGCTTGTGGGATTGCGGGTCTCTCTGTAACGGCAGATAGTCTTTCAGCAATCAAATATGCAAGCGTCAAACCCGTTCGTAACGAAGAAGGAATCATCGTCGACTTCAAAACGGAAGGCGACTTCCCGAAATTCGGTAACAATGACGACCGTGTCGACGCGATTGCCGTGGAACTCGTCGAATCGTTCATGGAAAAAGTACGGAAACATAAAACATACCGTGACGCGCTTCATACGCAATCGGTCCTCACCATCACATCGAACGTCGTCTACGGTAAGAAAACAGGGAATACGCCAGACGGTCGCCGTGCTGGTGAACCATTCGCTCCAGGTGCCAACCCGATGCATGGACGGGATACGAAAGGTGCGGCTGCATCGCTCTCATCTGTTGCGAAACTTCCATTTGAACACGCACAAGACGGGATCTCGTATACGTTCTCAATCGTACCGAAAGCACTCGGAAAAGAAGAAATCGCACGTGAACTCAACTTGGCGGCACTTCTCGATGGGTATATGAGTGGAGAGCACAAAGGACATCACTTGAACGTCAACGTCTTCAACCGCGAGACGCTTCTCGACGCAATGGAACATCCGGAAGAGTATCCACAACTCACGATCCGCGTATCTGGATATGCGGTCAACTTCATCAAGTTGACACGTGAGCAACAGATTGATGTCATCAACCGTACGTTCCACGGTTCGTTGTAAGTAAAGGCTTAGCGGCCTTCCACGGAGGGCCGCTCATTCGTTAGGAGGTCATTTCGATGACAATGGGATATGTACATTCGGTCGAATCATTCGGAACAGTTGACGGCCCAGGGATTCGCTTCATCGTCTTTTTACAAGGTTGTGCGTTACGTTGTCTCTATTGCCATAACGCGGACACATGGGATTTCAAAAAAAATAACCACCGCTCGGCTGAAGACGTCATTCAAGAGGCGCTCAGTTACCGACCGTTCATGGAGGCATCGAACGGCGGCATCACCATCTCAGGTGGTGACCCACTCGCGCAACCTGAATTTTTAGAGGCATTACTGCGTGAAGCGAAAAAGCATGGGCTCCATACGACACTCGATACGTCCGGTGCTCTCCGTCCTCCTAACTTGGATGCGATTTTAGATCACACCGATCTCGTCTTACTCGATATCAAGCATATCGACGACGACATGTGTAAAAAATTGACGGGACGTAGCAATGCCAACACGCTCGCGCTTGCCGAACACCTTTCCGAGCGCGGAACGAAAATGTGGATTCGCCACGTCCTCGTACCTGGATGGACGCTTGAAGAAGGGGCGCTTCGTCGTACCGCCGCGTTCATTCAAAAGCTAGACCATGTCGAGAAAGTCGAGATTCTGCCTTATCATGAGATGGGCGTCTACAAATGGGAGGCGCTCGGACTCGATTATCCGCTCAAAGGAACAAAACTTCCGACGTCTGATGAAGTCGAATGGGCGGAAGGAATCTTACAGGGAACTGTATAAAACAAGCGCAGACCGATGTGGTCTGCGCTTGTTTTTATAGATTCAGAGATTAGATAAAGGTTTGGACAATCAAAAATAGATTTAATGCGATGACAATCGCTGTGATGCCCCATCCAATCCATGTCGTAAAGCGATGATTCACGAGCCCACCCATTAACTCTTTATTGCTCGTAAAGAGAAGCAGAGGAATGAGGGCGAATGAAATACCGAAAGAAAGAATAACTTGACTCCAAACGAGAGCGTTTGACAAGTTGACACCGGACAGGATGAGTAAGAGTGGCGGGGCCATCGTAATTACACGACGTACATAAATCGGAATATGCTTTTGAATATACCCTTGCATGACGACATCTCCGGCCAATGTCCCGACGGATGCACTTGATAATCCGGCAACCATTAAGCCGATGCCAAATAGAATGGCAATTGGTGAACCTAAAAAAGAGTCAAACTGCTGGTGAGCGATTTCTAAATCGTTTACGATCATCCCATTCTTATAAAAGACGGCGGCTGCGATAATCAACATACTGGCATTGATTGCGCCAGCGAGGACCATTGCGATTGTCACATCAATTCGTTCAAATTTCATGATACGCTTTCGTGCTACCACATCTTTTCCCTTGATTCGTCGTTGTGTCAAAGCGGAGTGCAAATAAATAGCGTGCGGCATGACCGTTGCACCTAAGATCCCGGCAGCTAGTAAAATACTTTCTGTCCCGTCAAAACGAGGAATGAGGAGACCTGATAAAAGGGGCATCACTTCGGGTTGGGCACTAAACGTTTGAATGGCAAACGCGAGAGCAACGACGAGTAGCATCCCGGTCACAAGCGTTTCAAGTGGGCGATAGCCACGTCTTTGTACTTCTAAAATGGCAAAAGAACCGGCCGCGGCAAGAAGTGCTGCTTGAATGAGCGTCACATCAAACACGAGGTAGATCCCGAGTGCTGCACCAACAAATTCTGCCAAATCAGTAGCCATAATCATCAATTCGGCTTGAATCCATAAAAAGATAGCGGTCTTCTTAGAGAAACGGTCACGACAAATTTCAGGTAAATTTTTTCCTGTCGCAATTCCGATTTTAGCAGACAGCGTTTGAATTAATCCGGCCATCAAGTTTGCGATTAAAATGACCCATAAGAGTAAATAACCAAATTGAGAACCTGCTGCAATATTAGTTGCATAGTTTCCGGGATCAATGTATGCGACCGAAGCGACAAAAGCTGGACCTAGAAAAGGGAGAAGTGTTTTAAGTTTTTGAGTCATCGAGCGATGTGTCCGAATTGATTCGACTTTATTCAACATGACAGATCCTTCTTTCTTGCCTAATGGTTAATTTGTTTACCTAGGTAAACATTTTAAGTATATGGCAAGTTTACGCCTGCCTAGAGAAACTGTCAAATTACAATAAAAAGGACTGCGAGCAGCTTCGCTCACAGTCCAACGAACTATATTCGTCGTTTTTTCTTTTCTAAGACACGGGCATGTTCTGCCTGTTTCTTCTCCATATAGAGAAGTTCCCGCTCAAGTTTGACGTAACTCGCATAGCGTTTCGCATCTAACGTACCGTTCGTGAGCGCCTCTTGGACGGCACATCCTGGTTCTTTCTGATGAGAACAGTCGCGGAAACGGCATGTCTCGGCAAGCGCTTCGATATCGCGGAACGTCTCATCGAGGTGCTCGCTTCCTTCCCATAGGCCAAACTCGCGCATACCCGGTGTGTCGATGACATATAAGTCATCGATTCGGAACAATTCGCGGTGTGTCGTCGTATGCTTTCCGCGTTCGTCCTGCGTCCGGACGGTTTGTGTAACGGCAAGTGTCTCGTGGGCAAGGGCGTTCGTCAGTGTAGATTTTCCGACTCCGGACGAACCGACGAAAGCGATTGTGCTCTCACTCGGTAACGCCTGACGAAGTTCAGCCACCCCTTCTCCCGTCACAGCACTGACAGGAAATACTTGAATTCCAGGTGCGTTTAGCTCAATGTCTTCGAGCAGTGTGTCGACGGATTCGACTTGGTCGGTCTTTGTCAGGACGATGATGGGGATGGCCCCGGTGTCCCACGCAGCTAGCGTATAGCGCTCAAGGCGGCGGATGTTGAAGTCGTGTCCGCATGCCATCGTGATCAAGACGTAGTCGACGTTCGCGCAGATCAGTTGTTCACGTGTCTCGTTGCCGGCGGCCGCTCGTGATAGAACGGTCCGACGCTCAAGGAGATGGTGAATCGTACCTTGACCATGCTCGCGAACTTGAATCGTGACATAATCGCCAATGACCGGGTAGTCCCGTTCGCTCGTCGCCTCATGTCGAAATTTTCCGGAAACCCCGCACATATAGCCGTTCTCTCCGACTGATACCGTATAAAGATGTTGGAACTGTGCCGTGACACGTCCCGTTTCAATTTGTTGAAACAAAATAGAATCCTCCTTTTAATGTTGGAGGACGACAGCCCTCCGATTCGCTGACATTTGGTGACGTGCATGCATCATGTTGCTCATAAAACATCATCCTTTCATTGTTCGATAGCATCAGTGTACCACAGTTATTGGAAACGGTAACATCTCAGTCTAAAGACCGAGGCGAAACAAGCCTTCCGCTCGTCGACCTATACAAAATAACGTATTATGATAAGAGTGTACTTAACAAGGAGGGATAACAGATGAATCACCAAGTGAAAAAGGTGTTGTTCATCGTAGCCGCGATTGCTCTAGTGCTTGTGTTGATCGGTGCTTTACCGAATATGATTTTATTCGGATTAGGAGCGCTCTTGACGCTTTGGGCTGGAGTCCGTTTTCAGGCTGTGACACACATCGGTGCTAAAGTTGGTTTCGGAATCCTTGCCGTCATCGGGATTGGGACGATGCTCTCAAACATTTGGGCACTCGTCGGAATCATTGTCGCGTGGTTGTTGTTTAAAGGGTATATGATGTATACAGGTGAGAAGCGCGACCCGGAAGTCGAAATTTTAAATGCCGACGGAACGCGTGCTAGCCGTAGCAGCTTCCAACAGTTCGATCAAGTGTGGCAAAAATTTGTTAATCGTCGTTAAGATTTCATAAGGAGGATTCACCATGAAGACACCGTTTGATCAGTTTCGTGAACTAGCGAATGAATTGACGAAAGAGATTTCAAAAGAAGTGAAGAAGTATCAAGATAAAGAGATGCCACGTTCGAGTGGAGAAGCGGAATTGAACCGTCATATCCGTGGAGCGGAGAAGGAAGCGCTATCGGTTGAGCGTCTCGTCGAACGTCAACGCACACTACTTGCAGAGCTTGCTGAAAAGCGTGATGATGCCAAAAAGATGGCAGATAAACGATATGAACAGACAGAACTGGCGAAGCAGGCTGGTGAAGAGAAGTTGGCAGAACGTGCAGCTCTTGAGTCAAAACACTACGGAGAACAGTATCGTTACTTCGAAGGGTTGATTGATGAAGGAGAGCGTGAATTGGATGCGCTAGAGCGTCGTGCACTCGAGATGAAACTCAAGCTCGATGAAATGCAAAACAAACGATATGAATTTGCGATGCGTGAAAATTTAGATCTTCTAAAAGGGGCACTTGACCAAATCTTCGGTCAAAACACGTCGCAGTCTCATCCGTTTACCGAGGAAGAGAAGAAAGAACAACCTGTTGAAGAGAAGAAAGATACGCAAGAAGATGAAGACGATTTTGAAGCAAAACTAAAAGAACTGGAACGTCGCTTTAAACAAGAGTGAGGTGACGGTTCGGCGGTGACCTGAATCAGGTCATCGCTTTCTTTGCTTCATACATATGAACAGAAAGGGGGAATGGACATGGAACGTTGGAACACACGTCAAATCATTGGATTCATGATTATTTTATTTTCAGTTGGACTCTTTATCGACATCGTGACGGGTGGGAATAGCGTCTTATTCAGCATGATCCTCCCATTGCTTCTTCTTTATATTGGAAGACGCTTCAGTCGTCGAGGTAAACAGTCGGCCAGCTATATCTTTTACGCCATCGGGGGCATTCTCTTGATTGGCTTGATCTTCTCGTCGGCCGCGTTTGGGTTTGTGCTCTCGGGTCTGTTATTGCTATTCGGGTATCGACTCTATAAGAATCGACCGGTCGAATCAAAAATTCGGACACCGCTTCGTCAGGAACAAGCCTTCTCGTTCGGTATGAAAGAATCGGGGCACTATGTGTTACGCGATACGAATGAGTTCTTTTTGCTACGTGATGTTGAGATGGATCTATCACAAGCCATCATTCCTGAAGGGGAGACGTTCTTGCTCCTAAATGGACTTGCGGGAGACATCCGCATCCTCATTCCAGCGGGTTATGATTATTCAATCGATGCGTCGATTGGATTTGGAAAAGTCCAAGTCGATGATTCGAACTATTCACCGGTTTTTAATCGTCGCTTCTATACAGCGTCTGATGATTATGTCCAGGCTACGCGGAAAGTTCGGATTCATATCGTGCTCATGAGCGGAAGTGTCGAGGTGATGACGGTATGAAAAAAGATTCTTATCCACGGACGGTCGTCTGGCATCAATTGTTCAGTAGCCTCTTGACGGCTTTCTTGATTACAGTGGCGTTTCTCATAGGTGACTCGACTTCACTGAGCGACTTGTTTTCGCGTGAAGAAGGGTTGCCTTTCGGTGTGTCCATTTTGGTGATTGCCGTTTTGATTGGCAGTATCTTTGGAGTCGCATCATACTTTTACTTACGTCGAGATTTCCGAGAAGTCGCGAACGCCCTTTGGAAACTAGAGAATCAAAAAGAAATCACGTTCCGACCGTTGTCGCCTTACCGAGACACGCTCGAACGAATCGTTCGCGTCTCAAAACAACGTCAAGAGATGATTGAAATGGCGAAGCGAGTCGGTGAGCGTCCAGTCAGTGTGGAAGAGGCGCGTAGTGAAGCGGTCGTCGAAGAAAGACGTCGCGTCGCACGAGAACTTCATGATTCGGTGAGTCAACAGCTCTATGCCATCTCGATGATGACGACAGCGGTCAAACAGACGATGCAGACGAAACCGGAATTAGCGAGTAAACAAATGGAGCAAGTGGAGCTCATGGCTCAAACGGCACAGGCAGAGATGCGGTCGTTACTCCTACAACTACGACCGGTGGAATTAGAGGGTATGACGTTAAAAACCGGAATCGAACGCCTATTAGAAGAACTGTCGCGTAAACAGTCGACTGAACTCGTCTGGCGTCTAGAAGAAGTGAAGCTATCACGGCACACCGAAAATGAACTGTTCCGCATCGTTCAAGAGGCAATCAGTAACACGTTGCGGCATGCGAAGGCGACTCGCCTAGAAATTGAGATGCGAACCGTGCAACAGACGGTCATTTTAAAGATCAACGATGACGGAATCGGATTTAACGTGGACGATACACAAGTCGCCTCATATGGATTACAATCGATAAGAGAGCGCACGGCGGAAGTCGGTGGGACGTTACGATTGGTCAGTGTGCCGAATGTCGGAACACAAATCGAAGTACGTGTGAAACAACAAGTGGAGGGGTAATGATGATTCGAGTTGTATTAATTGATGATCATGAAATGGTCCGAGCGGGCGTGTCTGCCTTTTTATCGACACAACCGGACATTGAAGTCGTCGGTGAGGCATCGGACGGCGCGACGGGAGCGGAGCTTGCGATTGCGGAAAAACCGGACGTCGTCCTCATGGACTTAGTCATGGAACCGGTGGACGGGGTTGAATCGACGAAACGAATCAAAGCGAGCTGGAAAGAGGCTAAGATTCTAGTCGTGACGAGTTTCTTGGATGACGAGAAAGTATACCCGGTCATTGAAGCCGGCGCGATGAGCTATGTCCTCAAGACGGCAAACGCCAATGAAATTGCCGACGCGATTCGTCAGACGGCTGCCGGCAATCCCGTTATGGCTGCCCAAGTGACAGGAAAGATGCTTGAACGTCTACGTCACCCGGAGATGACCCTCCATGAGAGCTTGACTGCACGTGAACGAGAAATTTTGCAACTCATGGCAGAAGGGAAATCGAATCAAGTCATTGCGGACGAATTGTTCATTTCACTGAAAACGGTAAAGACGCACGTCTCGAACATCTTGACGAAACTTGACGTCTATGACCGAACACAAGCGGTCGTGTATGCGTTTCAACATAATCTGGTGAGTAAAGGATGAATCGGCTCCCGGTAATTGAAACGGAACGTCTTCGACTGCGCCCCCTTCAAATGGAGGATATTCCCCACGTATTCGCCATTTTTTCAAATGAACGCGTGCTCCAGCATTATGGGATGGAGCCGCATCAAACACTTGAAGAGACGGAGCAGATGCTTACCCACATGCTCGCTCAAATTGAAACGGGAGCCATCATCCGTTTTGCGATTGAGCATCGTGAATCAAACGCGTTAATTGGGACAATTGGGTTTCACAATCGGGCGCCATCACACCGACGCGCCGAAATCGGTTATGAACTCAGACCAGAATATTGGCGTTCGGGTTATGCGACCGAAGCCCTCCATGCGGTCCTACAGTTTGCTGAGACATGTGAGATTGAACGTGTCGGTGCCATTGTCTATATCGACAATCTCGCGTCGCAACGCATGCTTGAGAAGAATGGGTTCGTACAAGAAGGTCGACTACATAATTACATGCGTCAGCGGGGACAAGCCCATGACGTCTATGTCTATAGCTATATGACACATCAGTCAATCTAAGCACATTGCCTAACGGGCGGTGTGCTTTTTCGTTTGTGATGTGACTCAAATGGGAACCGAATAAAGGTGAATCATTCAAAGGAGGACGATAGGATGAAAGCAGCATATATCGAACAGTATGGTGGGTCAGACGAATTCAAAGTAGGGGAGCTTGACCAACCGACAATCGGTGCAGATGACGTATTGATTGAGGTTCATGCCGCAAGTGTCAACCCGGTGGATTGGAAGTTGCGTGAAGGATACTTAAAAGAAATGCTTCATTTCGAGATGCCGCTCGTCATCGGATGGGATGTATCGGGCATCATCAAAGAAGTCGGGGCGAATGTGACCGAGCTTGAGGTCGGCGATGAAGTATTCAGCCGTCCGGATATTGCGAGGCAAGGCACATATGCCGAATACGTGGCGGTCGATGCCCATCTCGTCGTCAAGAAACCCAATTCATTGAGCTTCGAGGAGGCCGCGTCACTTCCGCTCGTCGCGCATACGGCATGGCAAGTCATGTTCGAAGTGATGGATGCGAAACCGGGTGACCGAATCTTCATCGGTGCTGGTTCAGGTGGTGTCGGAACGGTTGCCATCCAGCTTGCGAAAGCACACGGATTGTATGTCGTCACGTCAACCAGTACGCCGAACGTGGACTGGGTCAGCGAACTTGGGGCCGACGAGGTCATCGACTATAAACGACAAGATCCATCAGAAACCGTCCGCGATCTTGACTTCGTATTCGATACGATGGGAGGAGACGGACAGAGCAAACTGTATCGAATGCTGAAAGAAAATGGGATGCTCGTCTCCATCTCCACACCACCGAATGAAGAAGAAGCCGAACAGGCAAATGCCCGCGCGGAGTATGTCTTCATGCAACCGACAGGGGAGCGCTTGAAAAAAATTGCGGAAGCTGTTGAAAAAGGCGAACTGAAACCTGTGATCGACCGGATCTTTGATTTAGAAGACACGAAACTTGCCCATGACTATGGAGAAGAAGGGCATGCCAAAGGGAAAATCGTCATTAAAGTGAAGTGATAAAAAAAGAGGTGGATTTCCGGAACGCGCGCCGGAAGTCCACCTTTTGTTCATTTGATTTGAGAGGCTACCTCATGTGGAGGTCAGCCCTTTTTCTGTGCTTGTATCTGTTCATCGATTTCAGACAAGTACGTCCAACGTTCCATCTTGGCATCGAGTGATTCTTTCAGTTCGGCGATTGTTGCGTACAATTCATTTACTTTTCCGAGGTCGCTGCCCGCGGTCGCAAGCGTCGCTTCTTGTGCTTCAATCTGTTCTTCAAGCGCGGCGATGTCTTCTTCAATCGTGTCCCATTCCTTCTGTTCTTTGAAGGTGAATTTCACGACTTCCGACTTCGCTCGTTCTTTTTTCTCTTTTGGTTCTTTCTCTTTCTTCACTTGACGAACCTCTTCTTGGCGCATCGCCAAGTAGTCACTGTATTCTGCGTGATACACCTGGATGGTCCCGTCTTCAAATGCGATCAACTGTCCAGCAACACGGTCTAAGAAATAGCGATCGTGGCTGACGGCGATGACGGTGCCAGGGAACGATTCTAAATAGTCTTCTAACACAGATAACGTTTCCGTATCCAAATCGTTCGTCGGCTCATCGAGGAACAAGACGTTCGGTTCGTCCATGAGAATCCTCAGGAGGACGAGGCGCCGTTTTTCTCCGCCGGACAGTTTCGCAATCGGTTTATATTGCGCATCCGGTGAGAAGAGGAAACGTTCGAGCATTTGACCGGCCGTGATTGTCTCGCCGTCCGGCGTATAAATCACTTTCGCAATCCGCTCGATTTCGTCGATCACGCGTCGTGATTCGTCTTCAAACTCGACTTGTTGACCGTAATAGCCGAGATGGACCGTTTCCCCGTGCACGATGGCACCGTTTGTCGGTTCCAAACGCTTGGCGAGCAGGTTCATAAGTGTTGATTTCCCGCTCCCGTTCGGTCCGACAATGCCGTAGCGTTCACGGCGTCCGAAAATCCAATTGAACTGCTGAATGAGGAGCGAATCGTCGTATCCAAAAGACAAGTCCTCGACTTCGATGACCTTTTTACCGAGTCGGCGAGATCCGACGGAAACGTCGAGTGACTCTTCTTCGGCCAAGCTTTCTTGATGTTTCAAGTCTTCGACACGTTGAATGCGTGCTTTTTGTTTCGTTGTTCGTGCTTTTGCGCCTCGACGTAACCAAGCGAGTTCACGACGTAAAATATTTTGCCGTTTCTGTTCCATGGATTGTGCCCGTGCTTTTCGTTCGGCCCGCTTCTCAAGGAACAACTCATAGTTCCCGTTATAGAAATAACTCGTCCCGTCTGCAATCTCTAAGATGTGGTTTGTGACACGATTTAAGAAATAACGGTCGTGGGTGATGAGAAGGATGGCTCCCCGATAATCGGCAAGCATCGTTTCGAGCCATGCAATCGTGTCGGCATCAAGTTCGTTCGTCGGCTCGTCTAAGAGCAGTAAGTCTGCTTCGTCGAGTAACGCTGCAGCGAGAGCGACACGCTTTTGTTGCCCTCCCGATAAGGCGTTCACATCGACGGACACGTCAGGAAGACCGAGCCGGTTCAAAATCGACTTCAGTTTTGCTTCCGTTTCCCAAGCGTCTGCGGCATCGACGGCCTGTTGGGCTTTCATGAAACGTTCGAGTAACTGCTCACTCGTCGGATCTGCTTCGAGCGCTTGACGGGCACGTTCGAATTGCTTCAGTGCTTGAACGGACGGTGTATCACTTGTGAACAAGGCGTCAAGAATCGTTTGCCCTTCATCAAATTGGACGCTTTGAGTCAGGTAGCGGATGCGGTAATCATTCGAATGTTGCATCGTTCCCCGGTCTGCCGTCTCAGTGCCGGCGATGATTTTCATGAATGTCGATTTTCCAGAACCGTTCACTCCGATAACTCCGATGCGATCTCCTGGGTGAATCGTCATCGTCACGTCATCAAATAAGACTTTGTCGGCAAACTCTTTATGAATGCCCTCAATCATTAATAAACTCATGCGTTCTCTCCTTCAATCTGTTGACGAATGGCTGCTTCAATCGTTGCAGCGATTTCCTTATTCGGTAAGTCAGCCGGATCGATCGCGGGTAAGAAAGTGACGTCGACCGTTGCCGGAGTGATTCGATTTTTGGCTTCTAACAATTTGTAGCTCCCTTGAATGGCAACTGGAACAATCTTCGCACCGCTTGACGTCGCGAGTGTCAAACTCCCGGCTTTAAATTCTTTCATAGGACCGCCTTTTGAGCGTGTTCCTTCTGGGAAGACGATCATTGACTGACCGGATTGGATTGTCTCGACGCCCGAGCGAATCGCTTTGATTGATTGACGACGATCGCTTCGATCGATAAAGATGCAGCCCATCAATTCCATCCAACGCGGGATGATTGGGAATTTCTGTACCTCAATTTTCGAAATGAATGCCTTTGGTCGTTTCGTAGCCGTCAACATGATGGGAACGTCAAAGTTTCCTTGGTGGTTCGATACGTAGACGATCGGTTCATCCGGAATCTGCTCTTGTCCATGGACACGAATGTCAGCACCGGCAACCTTCAATAAAAATTGCGCCCATTTATAGGCGATGTCTTGTACGTAGCGATAACGCTTTGGTGGATCAATTTTTTTCGCCTTTTGTAAAAATGGGACGGTGATCGGTAACACCGCAAAAAATGAGAAAAACCATACAGCTGTTCGAATCATTTTATTTTCTCCTCTCATAATGACAACAAGAAAGAGTCTTCTTCTCTTGACGAGAATCCGACCCTTCGGCATGAATCCTTATTCCCAAAAGCGAGAATCGCTCTCTTCTTCCTCTTCCTCAAGCTCGAACGTAATGCGTTTATTCACAGGATCGACGACGAAATAAGCGCCGTCTTGTTCAATACTTTTAATTTGCATGGCTTGGTCGTTCCCGATTTCAAGGGTGAGGCGGATGCGATTGTCGTCATCGACAAGTAAGATTCCATCTTCCTTTAACCAAAGCTCCATGACAGGTGAATAACGAAGTAGCCATTCATTCGATAACGGAATTTCATTCATACGATTGTGTGCCTCCTGCGATTATAAATCCAATGTACGTTGTCTGTTCCTTCATAGAATACCAAATGTGGAGAGGGAAGACGAGCGTTATGTAGAGCGTTTCCGTGTCGTCGAATGCATTCTGGCCACGACGCGTTTGATTCGTTTCTGGTTCCGTCTTTCCACAAAGAACTCGCTCGCTTGCATAAAGAGTTGTTTGAAAGAAGACAGTCCCATCGCAATCAAGACAGCAAATAGAAAAGTTCCAATCGGATCTTTATATAGTTCGGACTGGAACAAAAAAGCGAGGCCTGCAGTCGATAAGATGGTCGTAAGAAAATAGAAAATCATAGCGGAGTCTCCTTTTCTTATGTGGTAGTAAAGAAAAAGGCAAGGTCTTTTAATCGTATTCGACCTTTTGTAGGAAATTCCTGTTTGCGTTTGGCAAAGAAAAAACGCCTCCAGTAGCTCGGAAGACGTTTACTCTTGAGTCATATAAGTCGATGATGACGATACGTTTGTATCCACACCGTTTGAAAAAATGAAGCTGAGTGATGCGAGTAATGCGAAAAAGGCGACGAGTAGCCCTTTTGTAAAACGTTTTGCAAACGAACGAGACTGTATATCAAACATTTATTATCCCCCGATCAATCCTAAATGAAACCTTATCTATACCGGACACTTCCTATATAATAACGTTTTCAAAAATAGGATACTAGAAGAAAAAAAGACGTTCACAAAATTGTCACAAAATTTTAATAAATCATCTTCCTTCCATTTCTTGTGACGGGTTTCCCTTTTCACTTCACGTTCACAAATTCGTCACATTTATTCAAAATGTTGAAAGTGAACATGATATGATTAGGAACGTGTGTAGATAGGTATACTGACAGTAATAGATTAGAAAAGGATGTGGGTGTAATGGCATTGCGTGCAGGAGAAGTAGTAGACTTGGTCGCGGAACGTTCTGCTGATTTTGGAGTATTCATTAGTAACGGTCGCGAAGAGGTACTCCTTCATCGAAAAGAACAGACGGAAGAAGTGACGGTCGGTCAAACGGTTCGTGTCTTTTTATATCATGACTCAGAAGGGCGTCTCGCATCAACGATGACGATTCCGACGGTCTCTTTCGATGAGTATGAATGGTGTGAAGTGACTGGCGTTCGATATAACACAGGTGTCTTCGTCAATATCGGGATTCAAAAAGATGTTCTCGTCTCGATGGACGACTTACCAGAGAACCGGTCATACTGGCCGCAAACGGGAGACCAATTGTGTATTCGTTTGAAATATGACCAAAAAGGACGTTTGCTCGGGGATCCGGCACCTTACGCGTACTTGAACTTGTTGGCACGTCCATCGAAAGAAGAATGGAACAACCAAGATGTTCAAGCGACTGTCGTCAATAAACGTGAAGTTGGCGTCAACGTATGGGTCGAAGGAGAATCACTTGGTTTCTTACATGAAGCAGAAATGACACGTTGGCCACGTCTCGGTGAACAATTGACAGTTCGGGTGACCCAAGTGAAACAAGATGGAACGGTTCTCGTTTCTATGAAACCACGTGCCTATGAGGCGATTGACGGCGATGCGGCGAGCGTCCTCTCTTATATCGAGGAACGTGGTGGTCAAATGCCTTACGGCGACAAGACAGCCCCTGACGTCATTGACCGTGAGTTCGGGATGAGCAAAGCCGCGTTTAAACGGGCGCTCGGAAAACTACTAAAAGAAAAGCAAGTTGAAAAGCTCGACAACGGCTACAAATTGAAATAAGATAACTCATGTTCGGATGACATGAAAAAGTTTGAAAATGTATTTCTTTCATTTTAGGAATAAATACGTTATAGTTAATAAAGTTGACTATGAGGAAACATTGAGAAAACGTCTGTAGATCTGTCAAACTGAACTCAGACGTTTTTTGTATGAACAAAGGAGAATATAATTTGACAAAATTCCAAGATTTACAATTAAGTGAAGCGTTAGTAAAAGGTGTACACAAAATGGGCTTCGAGGAAGCTACACCGATCCAAGCTGAGACAATTCCTGTCGCACTCACAGGAGTGGACGTATTAGGGCAAGCACAAACAGGTACAGGGAAAACAGCAGCTTTCGGTATTCCGACAATTGAGCGAATCGATTCAAAGGCACGTCAAGTCCAAGCACTCGTTCTTGCACCGACACGTGAACTTGCGATTCAAGTTGCAGAAGAATTAAACAAAATCGGAGAAACAAAGCGCGTATACGCACTTCCTGTTTACGGTGGTCAGCAGATCGACCGTCAAATCCGTGGTTTGAAAAAGAACCCACAAATCGTCGTTGCAACACCAGGACGTCTCATGGACCACATGAAACGTAAAACAATCAAACTTGATGACATTCAAACAGTCATCTTGGATGAAGCAGACGAAATGCTCAACATGGGCTTCGTTGAAGATATCGAAACGATTTTGGCAGGTCTTCCTGAAGAACGCCAAACGCTTCTTTTCTCAGCGACGATGCCACCACAAATCAAAAAGATTGCAGAGCGTTTCATGAAGTCGCCGACAATCATCAAAGTCAAAGCGAAAGAAATGACAGTTGAGAACATCAACCAACAGTTCATCGAATTGCGTGAAGGTCAAAAATTCGATACGCTTTGCCGTTTGATCGACATCGACTCACCAGAACTCAGCATCATCTTCGCTCGTACGAAGAAACGCGTTGACGAAGTGACAGAAGCACTTATCAAGCGTGGATACACTGCAGACGGTCTTCATGGAGACTTGACGCAATCAAAACGTGACCAAGTGATTCGTCGTTTCAAAAACGGAACAATCGATATCTTAGTAGCGACTGACGTTGCTGCACGTGGACTTGATATTTCAGGTGTCACGCACGTTTACAACTTCGATGTACCACAAGACCCAGAGAGCTACGTACACCGTATCGGTCGTACAGGTCGCGCTGGTAAAACAGGTACTGCCCTCACGTTCATCACGCCACGTGAGTTTGGACAAGTGAAAGCAATCGAACGTGTAACGAACAAACGCATGAACCGTCGTCACGTACCGACAATCGCGGAAGTACTTGAAGGAAACCAAAAGCAAGCAGCTGAAGAGTTGATCGAACGCGTTCAAGCGGGCGACTTCAAAGCGTACACGCAACTTGCGACTGAACTTCTTGAAGAGTATGAAGCAGTTGAAATTCTCGCTGCAGCCCTTCGTGGATTGACGAAAGAGCCAGATTCAACACCTGTTGAAATCTCGTACGCTGAACCAGTTCGTGTCAAACGTCAAGGTGGCCGTGGTGGCGATCGCGGTGGATACCGTGGTCGTAACGACCGTCGTGGCGGTGGCCGTGGTGGCGATCGTCGTGGTGGACGCGGTGGCGAACGTCGTGATGGACGCAGTGGAGACCGTAAAGGATCATACCGTGGTGACGATCGTCGTCGCTCGGATGACCGTGGCCCACGCCGTCCGCGTGACTAATCATCGTGAAATGCCGCATTTCCTTAAGTGGATTTGCGGCTTTTTTTATTGTGTCGTGCTACACTAGTTGAGTAGAGATAGAAGGATGAGGTGTCAACGGATGGTGGAATTAAGTTTCGGTCTCCTTGTGCTATTTGGTTGTGTGCTCGCACTCAAACCAATCGTGTCAAAGACAGACCGTCCTAACTTTCGTTATATCCCCGTGGCGACATTGTTGTTTGGAGCGATGATTTTTTTAGTGTTAGCCATTGGAGTAGGCGGAAAGATGGGCATTGCATATGGCGTAATGAGTATCGCCTATTTTATTGCTTGTTTCGGTGCCTATATGTATGTACACACGCGAACGAGCTGATTGTAGCTCGTTTTCGCATTTAACGAAGAGGTGATGAGTTATGGATGCGGTAGAAGTGATGGTCCATCCTGAAGAAGTGATGGTGACGTATGAACCAATCCTTGGAGCGGCAACGTTTCAAGTGGAAGGCTATATGGTACATGGGCGATTCCGAGGCGAATCGTTGACACCATTTTTTTATGATGATGACGTTCCGCTCGAGTATCAGTTAGACATCGCCCAACGGATGGAGCAATTGGCAGCAGCACAGCTTCGAGACGCCAAGCCATTCGTCACATTCAGATGTCGATCGGAATGGATTCTTGAAGAAGGGGGAGAAGCTTTTTTAGCTCCTCTGCGCGAATTGAATTTCCCGTTACATCGTATTTATGTGACGCTTCAAGGGACGGATCTGGTTGATGTTCCTCGCCTATCGCGTGTCATTCAGTACTATCGGTCGTACGGGCTGAAAATCGCACTAGACTTCGCAGAGTCGACGAGTATCGAGGACATTATGACACTCGCGCCAGAATTGTTGCTTGTCGACCTCGGTACGATGGTGGAGAAAAAGACGTTGTCGGTCACGTATCCGAACATGCTTCAAACGATGGAATATATCGCTTCGAAGCTCGGTGCACCGCTTCTGTACAAATCAATCAACCATATCGGACAGCTTCGTTATGCTTGGCAACACGGCGGTCGCTATTACATGGGTGGTTTGCTTGGGTTAGAAGACGAGATTCCACAACGAGAAATCAAAGGAATGGGTGTCTTGGCACAAGAAGTGCCTTCTTTCTTTTTACATGACCAGAAGCGATTGAATCGTTTATACGAACTTGAGTTTGAGTTACATCGTCGAATCGGAGAACTCGTTCAATCCGGTAAATGGTCGAGAGATAAGAAAGACGAGTGGATTCAATACATCGCACCGAAGCTCGAGGAAGTGTTTGTCCGTTACTATTTGACGGATAAGACAGGGTTTCAGACGAGTGCAAACGTCTACTGTGTGAACGGAGAATGGCGTGTCGATAATACGTATCGGGGTTACAACTGGAGTTTCCGACCATATTTCATTCAAACGATGGCGGCCATGGACGTTCGGGGACGTGGCTATTTATCAGGAGACTATCGTGATTTCAGTTCAAACGAAGTGACGCGTACGTTCAGTTATCCGTTACCCGACGGCATGTTCTTGTTCGCCGACATATCCGAAGAATATCTGTACCAGAATCGATTATTAGACTGAAAGGAAGAGTTATGATGTTAGATTATGATTACGATGCGTTACGCGAAATCGGTCGAATCGTCGCACTTGCACGAGATGAGATGGCGAAAGCCGTCAAGCCCGGCATGACGACAAAAGAATTGGATGCGATTGGGCAACGTATTTTAGAAGAAGAGGGTGCGGCTTCTGCACCGATTACGATGTATGAGTTCCCAGGGTACACGTGTATCTCACTCAATGACGTCGCCGCCCACGGGATTCCTGGGGAAGAGGTCATTCAAGAAGGCGATATCGTTAACGTTGACGTTTCAGCTGTGAAGGATGGCTATTATGCCGATACAGGTCGTACGGTCATTGCTGGGGAAGCAAAATCACCTCAACATGAACGATTGGTCGAAGTGTCGTTGACGTCGCTCGAAGCCGGTCTCAGCAAAGTCAAAGCGGGCGTGAAAGTCAACCAAATCGGGAAAGCCATTTATTCGGACGCGAGAAAGAATGGATTCACGGTCATCCGTAACTTAGCCGGACACGGACTCGGTCGAACGTTACACGGAGAGCCGGAGACGATTTCAAACTACTACAGCCGCGAAGAGAATCAGCTCTTAAAAGCTGGGCAAGTGATTGCGGTCGAAACATTCATCTCGACGAAAGACGAAATCGTCTATCAGTCAGAAGAGGATGGGTGGACACTCTTCACACCGAATAAGAGCCTCGTCTCACAGTTCGAACATACAGTCATCGTCACAGAAGATGGATATGAAGTGTTAACGGGATCGTTCCGTTAATGTAAAGAAGGTGTGGTTCTCGTGAACCGCACCTTTTCTGTATTCATTGTTCGAGAGCTTTGCGCACGGCTGCTGTCGCGTGAAGATACGTTGTATCAAAGAGTGGGATGGACACATGTTGTTGCTGAATCAACAGGGGGATTTCCGTACATCCGAGAATGACACCTTCTGCTCCATCGGCTTGCAGCGATTCAATGATGCGCGTATAAGCGAGACGACTCGCTTCTGTTAGGATTCCGAAAATCAGCTCATCATAAATGATGTCGTGTATGCATTGGCGATCTTCTTCATTTGGAATCATTAGTTCGATTTCATACCGCTCTTTCAGCAAGTCGCGGTAGAATGAACTTTCCATTGTGAATCGTGTACCGAGAAGCGCCACTTTTTTTAGATTTTCCTGTTTGATGGCATGTCCCGTGACATCTGCGATATGCAAGACGGGCAGGGAAGTGGCGGCTTCAATGGAAGGCGCCACAAGATGCATCGTGTTCGTACAAATCACAATGAGATTGGCTCCTGCCTTTTTAAGGTTCATAGCCTCTTCTACCATGATACGCGTCAATTCATCCCATTTTCCTTCGTGCTGTAATCGTTCAATCTGTTGGAAATCAAACGAGTACAACAGACAGTTGGCAGAATGTGTCCCACCTAATATCGTTTTCACTTCCTCATTCATCATTCGGTAATACTCGAGTGAGGACTCCCAACTCATTCCGCCTAACATTCCGATTTTCTTCATAATGACTCCTTTAAAAAACGCCTAAGCTAGCGAGATATTTGTTTCTCTCAGCTGTTCAATCACATCCCAGTCTGGTTGTACTGAGTCCGGAAGCGTCAATTTCCCATTCTCGACCTCAAGCGGTGTATCGAGCAAATCTTGTTCGAAGTAAGCGCTCGTCCCCGACATATCCGCCGGAAAGCTCGCGCCGCTGAGCGAAGCGAATAAAAGCGTGTGATACCTTCCGATTCCGGATTCATACATCCCACCGACCCAGTAAGGTGTTCCGTGTTTCCGAATGTGTAAAGCCTCGCTGAAACCACCGACACGTGCAGGCTTAATATTGACGATTTTACCCGCGCCGAGTTGCGTCATCGTCTCCACATCGTCGTAAGACGTAATCGACTCATCGAGGCAAATCGGTGTTTTGAGTTTTTGTTGAAGAGTCGCAGATTTGGCGAACTGGCGGCTCGGATACGGTTGTTCAATCATCAATAACTGATGGGTGTCGATTTGTTCGAACCATTCTATCGGTTGATCGGACGCGCTTCCGTTTAAGTCAATCATGAGTGGCGCATCTGGAAAGACAGCTCGGATTTCGCGTAGTGCCGGGAGTAATTCATTAGGGGAGGCTTTTAATTTGATTCGCTCGAAACCATCGGCTAGCGCTGCTTCAATCGAGTTCATCGTCTGATGGAGTAGCCCAATCCCGATCGTTCTACCGCAGGAGACGGTATCCCCGGCCTTTATATACGACTTAAGTGACACGTTCGCGCGTGCTGCTTCAATCTCCCATAATGCACTTTCCCACATCGCTTTCGCCATTCGTTGACCGATAACCGATGAGACGAGGGTCGGAAACACGTCCGTCGTGACCGTCATGCCCTTTAATAGATGAAGAATCAATTTTGATGTATCAATCATGGACTGGGTCGTTTCTTCCGTGTACCAAGGTGTCTCAAAGGCGACACCTTCGCCATATCCGACGACACCATCTACAGTTTCAAGTCGAAGGATGAGTGTTCGTCTCACCGACAAAACGGCGTGCGCCGTTACGATGGGGTGTTTAAATGTCAAAGGGACGATTGAAAGGTCAGCACGTCTGATCATGGCAGTAGCTCCTTTAAGCGATGACGCATTAATTTTCCGTTCGCGTTTCGGGGTAGGTCCTCTACGTGATGAATCGCAAGCGGATGTTTATACTTGGCTAACTGGGAATCAAGGATTTTCTGCATCTCCGTCGGGTTATATGATCCGACGACGAAGGCGAGCGGGACTTCTCCCCAGGTCGGGTGTGCTTGTTTCGTAACCCCAACGTCTCGGACACCGGCACATCGTAACATCGCAGCCTCGATTTCAGCAGGATACACGTTTTCGCCACCAGAAATAATGAGGTCGCTTCGGCGATCGTGTACATATAAATACCCGTCTTTCATCGTTCCGAGATCACCTGTTTTCCAGTAACCGTCTGGTGTCCAAGCATCTGATTCAGGTTGTTCGAAGTACCCACTCGTCACAGTTGGTCCTTTTACCTCAATCTCCCCGTCCTGACTGATTCGGATCACGGTCGGTGCGATGGCTCTCCCGCTCGAACCGATATGTGAGAGCGCTTCGCTTGGAAGTAGCGTGGCGACTTGAGAACACGTTTCGGTCATCCCATATGTTTGAGCGACCGGTAACTGTCGTCGCTCTGCTTCTTCTAGTAACGGACGAGGGACAGGCCCACCTCCGACGAGCAAGGTGCGAAGACTGTGTTTTTCTAGCCCGGCATCCAGCAGTCGCTGAAGCATGATAGAGACGAGTGACAACTGAGTAATGCCTTCAGTTTCAATTAAATAAAGGGTGCGGTCGACATCAAAACGTGGCTCAACATAAAGCGTCGAACCGATGATTGCACTCCGATACACTTGAGAAAGTCCACTCATATGGAAGAGTGGCGTCACCGTAAGCATTCGGTCAGATGGACGATAGTCTAGATGCGCTTCGGCAGCACGTGCGCTTGCGAGATGATTTCCATACGTCTGTTGTACAGCCTTGGCCCGCCCCGTCGTACCAGACGTAAACATGAGAGACATCGTGTCATTTTCTTTCCACTCATGTGTCACCGTGAAACATGATCGCGCCCGACGTGTCACGAAACGTTGTGTGACCGGCAAATCGATCTCGTCATCGACGAGAAGCAAATCAACTCTTACTTTGTTTAACTGAGTGCGTACCTCCTCTTCGGTCAAGCGTGTGTTGATTGGAACGAGTACTTTGCCGAGCAGATGCACCGCATGGACGGCGATGATATAGTCTTTGCTGTTTTTAGCGAATATGCCAATCTTTTCGGCAGTGGGTGTCTGTTCATGGATGTATTGGGCAAGTTGCAGGCTCTCGGTACGTAACGCTTCCCACGTCAGTCTTTCCTCGCGTGTCACGAGTGCGATCTGTGATGCCGGATGTTGTTCAATCCATTCATACATGTCTGTAACCTCCAAAAAAAGAGTAGCGGAATCGCTACTCTCTCAACAAAATTAAGGGAAACGTGGGAATTGACCGAAGTCAGGGTCACGTTTTTCTTTGAACGCATCGCGTCCTTCTTTCGCTTCATCGGTTGTGTAGTAGAGAAGCGTTGCGTCTCCAGCGAGTTGCTGAAGTCCAGCAAGACCGTCTGTGTCCGCGTTCATTGCTGCTTTCAAGAAGCGAAGTGCAGTCGGTGAGTGCTGTAAGATTTCTTGGCACCACTTGACTGTTTCTGCTTCAAGTTGATCGAGAGGGACGACTGTGTTGACGAGTCCCATTTCGAGTGCTTCTTGTGCATCGTACTGGCGGCAAAGGTACCAGATTTCACGAGCTTTCTTATGACCGATGATGCGTGCTAAGTAACCAGAGCCGTATCCTGCATCGAACGAACCGACTTTAGGACCTGTTTGTCCGAAGCGAGCGTTGTCCGCTGCAATTGTTAAGTCACATACAACGTGAAGGACATGCCCTCCGCCGATTGCGAAACCTGCGACCATGGCAATGACCGGTTTTGGAATGACGCGAATGAGGCGTTGAAGGTCGAGGACGTTCAAGCGTGGGATTTCATCTTCCCCGACGTATCCGCCATGCCCACGAACTTTTTGGTCTCCACCTGAACAGAATGCCTTTTCGCCTTCACCCGTCAAGATGATGACGCCGACTTCTTTATCGTCGCGTGCGCGTGCGAATGCATCAATCAATTCATTGACCGTCAACGGACGGAACGCGTTGCGTACCTCTGGACGGTTGATGGTGATTTTAGCAATCCCATTCCATGTTTCATATTTAATGTCTTCATACGTACGGACCGATGTCCAGTTCGCTACTGATTCCATTTTAAATACCCCCTAAAATCAATTTCTTTATTATTGTACCAAACTCTGGTGCATTCTCGATATGAGGAGCATGCCCCGCATCTGAAATTTCATAGATTTTAATATCAGACCGTTCTTTCTGCATGTCTCGTGCAATCGCTTTGAACTTAGAATCTTCTGCCCCGACAATCAAATCGACGTGGGGAAGGCGGTGCAATGCACCCCAGAGCGAAGGCATATGACCTGTACCGATGGCGCGCAAACTGTTCGCAAGAGCAGTCGGATGTTGTGCGAGTCGGTCCTTCCTAAGTGATTGTTTCATCTCTTCAGTTTGTCGCCAAAGTGGAAGGTTCTCCCATCGCTTGACGAATGCGGAGAGTCCTTCGGTTTCGATGAATCGGGCAAGTTCTTCGTCTTGACGTCGACGAGCTGTCCGTTCTTTAGAAGATCGGAGACCGGGTGTCGTGCTGACCCCGATGACATGTTCGACGCGTTTGTCGCACGCGGCGAGTGTCAATCCGATTCGACCGCCGAGTGAATAACCGACGACTGTCCAAGGACGATCGTCTAAATAGAGTAGGCGTGAAAGATCCTTCACTTGTTGACTCATCGTCGAACGAGTGACGGGAGGGCGTTCCGTTGCGCCATGTTGCAATAATGAAGGTGACACGAGTCGAACCGGTAAGCTAGGGAATGAATCGACCCATTGAGCATTTCCCGTGAACCCGTGTAAGAACAGTACCGGTTTTCCTTCTCCTCGAATGCATACTTCATAGTCGACACCTCGCAACTCGACGATCATGCCTCATTCTCCATGACAAGACGAGCGCAGACAGACTGCGTCCATCCTCGGTGAGTCGTCACGTTTTGCTCCCGATCCGATGGGAACTCAATCAAATGAATGCCGTCTTCAATCGCTTCTTGAATCTTCTGTGGTTGCTCAATTAGACGATAGGACAACCCGTAAGTCTCGGCAAACCCACGAATGTTCAAATTAAGCGGTGTCCCAAACAAATCTTCGAAAAGTTGGGTATCGACGGAAGCTTGCGGTAAAAAGGAGAAAATCCCTCCACCATTATTATTCGAAATCACGACTGAAAACTTCCCTGGATGATGTTTTAACAGTTGTAGGGCATTGCTATCATGATAGAATGCCAAATCACCAATCAGTAGAGCGGCATGAGACGTGTCATAACAGCTACCGAGTGCGCTCGAAAGAACACCGTCAATCCCGTTGGCGCCTCGGTTTGCAAGAACTTGCACGCTCTTTCCGGCGGATAATGTCGTATCGACATCACGAATCGGCATACTGTTACTGACGAAGAGACGTTCGATTGACGTATCGAGCAACCGTTTCGTCAATTCAGCTTCTCCCTGGAGTGAAGGCTTCGCCACTTCCGTGACATCCTCGAAGAAACGTAGTCGTTCGACGTAACGTGGATCATTTGTTGATTCAATGAGTGGTAAAAAGTCGAGTGCGTCTCCGTAACAGATGGTCGCACGGCTACTTGGGTCACGATAAGAGCCCGGCTCTTCAATCACAACTAGCTCCGTCGCAGTCATCCACTGATTGAGTCGTTTTGAAACGGGCGCGGCACCGAATCGAATGAACACATCCGGTAACCAGTCGGCTTTGTGTTCACTTGCGAGCCACGTGTCGTAGTTCGTCAAGACACCGTCGAAACGACGCATGCCGCTGAGTGGATCCGCAAAGATCGGGATATTATGCTCGGTCGCTGATTTGTAAATGGCTTTTTGCCATGACAGCGGTGTGTAAGGGCCGACAACGAATGCGAGTTGCTTTTGACTCGTACGTTCCAAAAAGATTTTCCGGTCGGTATTTGACGGGCGAACGCTCTGTCTTTCCGGTATAGCAGGTTCACCTTTCAGCGTCAGCTTCAACTGTTCAAGGTCTGGGAGTAACGGTTCTCGGAACGGGACATTCAAGTGAACGGGTCCCATCGGTGCCTGCATGGCAAGATTCGTGAATCGGGTGACTGTCTGCTGCATGAACGACAGCGTGGCTTCTTCAGGTACAGGTAAGTCGAGACTCGTCTTTACTTGTTCACCGTATAATCGGACTTGATTGATTGCTTGTGGTGCCCCGACGTTCCGAAGTTCATGTGGTCGATCGGTCGTCAAGACGATGAGCGGCAATTGCGAAATGAATGCCTCCGTCACCGCCGAGAAGTAATTTGTCGCAGCCGTACCGCTCGTGCAAATGAGTGCGACAGGACGGATAATGTCCGTCGATCGAGTCAATCCGAGAGCATAAAATGCAGCGGAGCGCTCATCGACGATGATGTGATGGCGGATTTGCGGGTGTAAATAAGCCGCTATCGCGAGTGGGGTCGAACGAGAACCCGGACTGATGACCACGTCGGTCACGCCAGATTCAACAAGTCGATTCACCATGGATGCTACCCAGTCGGTCAACATCTTATTCATGTAGGGTGCCTCCTTAATCGTGCGAATCAAACTGCAAAGCTTGTTTGATTGGACTCATTTTCATTTCGGTTTCTTCAAGCTCTTGCTCGAGAACCGAGTCTTTGACAATCCCGCCTCCTGCGTAAAGTGCGACGAACTGATGCTGGACGAGTGCCGAGCGGATGGCGACGACAAACTCGCCATCCCCATCGTTATCGACCCAGCCAAATGGAGAACCGTACCATCCACGGTCGAACCGCTCGATTTCACGAAGTAATCGGACCGATGTCCGCTTCGGTGAGCCACCAAGGGCTGGGGTTGGATGGAGTGCTTCCGCTAACGACAACAAGGAAGCGTTTGTTTCGAGTGTCGCCTGGATTGGAGTGTGCAGGTGAAACACCGACCGATTCGCAAGAATTTGCGGTGTCTCGCTCGTGTGAATCGGCGCGGTATAAGGTGTCAAAGCTTGCTTAATATCTTTTACGACGATTTGATGTTCTTCACGATTTTTCGCATCATGTAACAGTTGTTCCTTCGCAAGGTCGCTTTCGATTTCAGTCTGAGGGCGCTTGATGGTTCCGGCGATGGCAGCTGTATTCAGTCGCATCCCTTCTTTTTGAATCAATCGTTCAGGTGTCGCTCCGAAGAAGCCGATGTCACGTTTAGGTTGATATAAGTAGATATAGCTCGACTCTTGATGTTCCGCCAAATGCTTCAAACTCTTCGCGAATGGAAAGGCATCGTCAGAACGTTGATAAATCTCTTCTCGCGCGATGACGATTTTTTCGACTCGCTCTTCCTCGATTAACTGCTTGGCTTGCTGAAAGCTTGATTTGTAATGTTCCACACCGTCTTTTACTTTCGAATAGGACGGTGTTGATTCCTCGGTCGGGCGAAGTGAACTGAATTGTGCCAATTGATCGGCCAATTGAATTAAATACTGCTCGACCGATTGTTTCGAAGAGACAAGAGTCGCGACTGTCAATGTATGTCGGTCTTTATAACGACGGTATAAAAATTTTGGAACGACGAGTGATGCCTCCCCAAAGGCATCCCACATGCTCTTTTGTGGACGCATGAACGTATCGAACGAAAAGCCAGCAAACGCATGGACGGTTGCGTCGACATCTCGCCGATGGAGACTCCAATCGTACTGGAGTCGCTGAAATCGTTCGGGGCCTGAGGCACTCAAGACGAGCGCATCTCCGCAACCGAGCATTTCAAGCGTACGGTCCGGTGTCATGAAGTAATAATGGGACGTATCCGTGTTTTGAATGATTTGAAACGCATCGAACGCCGAAATTTCCCACGTGTAGGATGCGAGGACAGGACGTTGCCAAGCTCGCGCCCGTTTGTGAGCTTGCTCGATTCGTTGTTTTATATGTGTTTGAGTATCTGGCATGAAAGAAAAGCCTCCTCAATCCGATAGAATTCTCACTCTTTAGTGTATCATGAGTTCGCAATTCACTTGTCTATGAAATGCTCGAGAAATTGTAAGGATCATGAGATGGATGGCTGACGTTGACAGATTTTTTCATCGAGACGTAAACTAACGAAGGGAGGGAACGAAATGAAACAGAAATCAAAAGGGGCATATTGGCGAATGATTCGCCCGCATACCCTGACAGCAAGTTTTATTCCGGTCTTGCTCGGGACGTTCATCGTCCTCGATCAAACCGAACTGAAGTGGGGACTCTTTCTTGCGATGTTAGTCGCGTCAGTCCTCATTCAAATCGCAACGAACTTATTTAACGAGTACTATGACTATAAGCGAGGATTAGATCATGAAGGATCGATCGGGATTGGTGGGTCCATCGTGCGCGACGGGTTTACGCCAAATCAAATCCTGTCAATCGCCCTTGGCATGTATGCTGTCTCGGCGATACTCGGACTTTATATCGCAGCGTCAACGAGTTGGCACCTGCTTTGGGTCGGTGCGTTATCCATGCTCGTTGGATACTTGTACACGGGAGGCCCGTTACCGATTGCGTATACGCCGTTTGGTGAGATTGTTGCCGGTCTCTTCATGGGATATGTCATCATTGGAATCGCTGGCTATATTCAAATCAATACGGTGACGACGGAATTGTTGCTCGTGTCGTTCCCGATGGCCTTGTTGATTGGGGCAATCTTACTTGCGAACAATATTCGAGACTTAGATAACGATAAAGAGAACGGGCGAAAAACAATCGCGTGTCTAGTCGGTCATCGACGTGCCGTATATGTGCTCGCGGCATTCTTTATCGCCGCATTAGTCGGCATCATCGTCGCCGTCGTGTATTATGGAGTCACACCATGGGTCTTGCTATCACTATTCACCGTGCCGGTCATGGTTCGAGCGATTCAACGGTTTTGGCAAAAGGCTGAACCGGCCGAATTGATGCCTGCGATGGCGATGACGGCGAAGGTGAATACGTTGTTCGGGGCATGGATGGTCGTCGGACTCATTGTTTCAAGATTTGTGATGTGAGAAAAGGGGAGGCGTTAACGTGTCAGTCGTAAAAGAAATGCTTGAATTTAACAAACGTTTCGTAGAGGAAAAACAGTACGAGCCGTTCGTATCTGATAAATTTCCGGATAAGAAAATCGTGATTTTGACGTGTATGGATACACGTTTGACGGAACTGTTACCTCAAGCGCTAGGACTTAAGAACGGAGACGCTAAAATCATCAAAAATGCGGGGGCTGTCTTGTCGCATCCATTTGGTTCAGCCATGCGTTCGATTTTAGTCGCGCTTTATGCGCTAGGCGCGGAGGAAGTTGTCGTGGTCGGTCATTACGATTGTGGGATGGCGGCAATCGAGCCGTCTGTTGTGATTGAAGAGATGGAACGACGAGGAATCGATCCTCAGACGTTGAAGACGTTGAAATCGTCAGGGATGGATTTGGAGCAATGGCTACATGGATTTGATTCGGTCGAAGAGAATGTCGTTCATTCAATCAACTTAATCAACAATCATCCATTATTACCACCAGGCACGAATGTCCACGGGTTCGTGATTGACCCGGCGACAGGACGTCTTGACCCAGTAGAGGCATAAGGAAGGAGCGCGTTCAACTCGAACGTGCTCCTTTTTGTATTAGCCGTACGTATTTGTTGGGATGTCTTCATAGTCATCCTCTTCTTGTTTTTGTTTCGCTTTCTTTTTGTTCTTCTTGAAGTCACGTTCATATTCTTGTTCACTTGGCGATTTAAAGAAACGCATCCACGTTGCGTTAATTTCAGACCCGATGAGGATGATCATTCCCGTCAATTGTAACCAAAGCAACGTGACGATGATTCCACCGAGCGATCCATAGGTCGAGTCGTAACTTCCGAAGTTTGAGACGTATAAGCTGAACCCAAAAGATACGAGCTGCCAACCGATGACACCGAAGATGGCTCCTGGTATCGTGCTCTTCCAGAATACGTGTTGCTGCGGTGAGACTTTATAAAAAATCGAAAGCGTCAAAATCAAGACGACTGTCGTCAAGACGTAGCGGAACACATTAATCATCATCTCTTCTGCCCCGGTAATGTTGACGGGTAAATATTCGGTGACGAACGAGATGATTTGCGCCCCAAACACGTTAGAGAGAATGAGAAGCAGCATCCCGATCCCGAGTAGAATCGTCAAACCAAGCGCTAATCCTTTTTTGACAAAGAAATTTCGTTCATTGTCCTCGCCATACGCGTGTAGGGAAGTCGTGATGAGTCGATCGACCCCTTTTGCGGCAGACCAAATGGCTAAAATCGCACCGAGCGATAAGAGACCGCCTCGGGGTTCCCCGATTGCGTCAAAGATACCCGTCAAAAACCCGGAAGCAGCGGATCCTGGTGCCAAGTCGTTCAATTGATTTTGAAACGAATCTTGTGAGATATCAAAAAATGATAAGAGTGCCAAAATGAAGATGATTCCGGGGAAAATCGATAAAAACCAAAAGAATGCGAGCGTGGCCCCGTAATCTTGTACATCATGCTCTTTAAAACGACGGAATAACTCTTTTCCAAACCCGAACCAATTCTTTTTTTCCTTTACTTCTGTCATTGCCATCATGAAACCCTCCTGACTCGGTCATTAAAAAAATGTTTCCCGAATTCGGTCGAGGATACACATGATTAATCCTCAGATAACGTCAAATCGTAAAAACGTGACTCATGCGAGGCGAGTTTTTCAGCGAGCGATGGAGGACGGACCGGAAGATGGGGTAACGCCGATCGCTTGATCCACATCGGGGTGTAAGATCCGTTTGTCTGTTCTTCCTGGAATTCTTCACCCGTTCCGGTCCCGAATTCGCCACCCGTCATCTTCGCCCAATAGTAAGGGTTTAACTCGTTGTTAAAGGCAACATAGGCAGCAACCCCTTCTAACTCGACATGAACGCCGAGTTCTTCAAACGCTTCACGAACGGCTGTTTCTTCAGTCGTATGCCCATATTCTACTCCCCCTCCAGGGAATACATAATACAAGACATCTTCTTTTTCGCGGCGAATCAAAGCCACTTCATCTTGATCATTCATGAGAATGATCGCACTTCTTAATTTCGTTCGAACCACTGAGATCGTTCCTTTCATTCCTATAATTTTGCACAAAACGCATCGACGATTCGCCGATGCGTTCAACTCATTTTTGCGTAGGTTGTTCTAATGAATCATACATGTCTTGCGTCAATCCGTTCTCGTGTGACGCGATGACTTTTCCTGCGACACGCATCCCGAGACGAAGCGCATCTTCGATTGGATGCTGTTTCATCAGTTCGGAGATGACAGCGGAGAAGAATGAGTCACCGGCCCCGGTAGAGTCGGCCACTTTTACTTTCGTTGTTGGGACGTGACCTTGTTCATTCGTACGAAGGTCGACATAAACAGCCCCGAGCTCGCTCATCGTAACGATTGTGAGGGGTGCACCTTTCATGGCGAGTACTTCGGCGACGCGTAGTGCGTCGTCCACCGTGACGATTGACATATCGGACAAGATTTCCGCTTCTTCGCGGCTACAGATGAAACCAGTGAAGCCTTGAAGTAAATGACGGTTCCGTTCGATGACAGAAAGGTGGCCACACACACCGTATAGTGGCAAGTCCATCTCACGGCAAAGTTCAATCGTTTCGTTTAAGACGTTAACAGACAAGTCTAAGTCGATTGCGACCGCATCGCTCTCTTTAAAGACTGTGTCGATTCGACGTAAAATTGCTTCTTCCATCCGCGCTTCGTCAGGTTGTTTCGAAATTGATGTTTGAAGGTCGCCATTGTTATCCATGACGGCGAGCCACATTCCCATTCCGTTATCGTCGAGCATATCGACACCATCGACATTGACCTGTAAACCACGTAACTCCTCGAGGACGCCGACCCCGATTTGGTCGTTCGTGACAGTTGAGACGAAGCGAACGTCATTACCGAGTACACCTAAGTTTTGAGCAACGTTCCGACCTGTTCCGCCATTAGAGAAAGTGATGTCGCCGACATTTTTCGCATCTTTATGAAGCGGTGCGAAAGATGTTCCTTTAATATCGACAAACACTTTGCCGATGACTGCAATCGTATTCATATCATGTACCACCTTTAGCCAATCTTTCGATCTGTTTCAGTCTATTTAGACACATTGTTTCAATTATAACGAAATCGACATATCGTTTCAATCATCGATTCGATTTTGTCGAATCGGTTATTCCCATGAAGAGGTGAGAAGACGAAGTCCATTCAAGATGACTAGAATGGTAGAACCCTCGTGTCCGACGACCGCAAACGGCATGATGAGCAGTTCGAAAATGTTTGTGGCAATAAGGACGAGAATGACACCGAGCGCAAAGACGACGTTTTGTAGGACGATTCGGTTCAGCTTGCGTGATTGACGAATAGCGTCGCTCAAACGCATGAGGTCGTTTTTCATTAAGACGACGTCGGCTGTTTCAAGAGCGGCATCGGTTCCTTCACCCATCGCGATTCCGACATCAGCGGTCGCGAGGGCAGGTGCGTCATTGATGCCGTCGCCTATCATTCCAATTGAACCGTACTCTTCACGTAACGCTTTGATTTGTGAAACTTTTTCTTCTGGTAAACATTCGGCAATATAACGTGTCAATCCAGCTTCGTTTGCGATGGCACGAGCAGTCGCTTCATTATCTCCCGTAATCATGATTGTCGCGATTCCGAGTTCATTCAGACGCTTGATTGCTACTTTAGCCTCGGCCCGCAACGTGTCTCGGAGAGCATAGGCGCCGATTGTACGAGAATCATCACTAATAAAGACGAGTGTGTGACCGGCTTCTTTCAACCGCTCTACATCTTCTTTGAAGAAGTCACCACTTCGGTCAGCGAACTTCTGTTTACCGACGCGATATGTCGTCCCGTCAATTGTCGCCTCGATTCCGGAACCTGTGATGTCTTTAAAGTGCGTCATCTCTCCGGTATGTTTTCCGGTATAAGAGACAAGGGCCTCTGCGAGCGGATGCATCGAATGTTCTTCAATCAAACTGACGATTCGGTTGACTTCGACTTCCTGTAAATCAGGTGAGATGAGCGCTTCTTGGACGATTGGTTTCCCGATCGTGAGCGTTCCGGTTTTATCAAATGCGATTGCTTTCAACCGTCCCATGTTCTCGATATGAGCACCACCTTTGAACAGGATCCCGTGTTTCGCGGATGAGGCGATGGCTGCTAGGGCAGCAGGCGTGATGGCGGCAACAAGGGCACAAGGAGAAGCGACGACAAGTAAAATCATTCCGCGATAAATGCTCGTTTCGAGAGACCATGACGTGAAGAAGGGGCCGAGCAGGATGATGGCTGCGACGGATAGAAGAACAACTTGTACATATCGCCCTTCGTAGCGGTCAATGAACTGCGCAGAAGGCGACTTTTCTTCCTGCGCTTGCTGGACCATTTGAATGATTTTTTGGAACAACGTCTCGGTCGCAAGCTTAGTCACTTCAATCGTCAAGACACCGTTTAAGTTGACGCTTGAGCCAAACACGTCATCTCCGACTTGTCGGTCAACCGGGACAGACTCTCCTGTAATAGCGGCTTCTTCGACAGATGCGCTTCCTTTCATGATTCGCCCGTCAACAGGGATGCGTTCGCCTGGGCGGACGTAAATCCGATCACCGACTTTCAGGTCGTCAATGTGCACAACTTCAAGTTCGTCAGAATCGGTTAAACGAGTTGCTTGTTCAGGTTGTAGTTCCATCAACGATTCAAGCGCACGTTCATTTTTATTCATCGTGTACGTTTCGAGGGCACCTGATAGAGCAAAAATAAAGATTAAAATCGCACCTTCCATCCAATAGCCGATGGATGCGGCACCGATGGCGGCGATAATCATGAGTAGCTCTACGTTCAGGGATTTTGTCTCGATCGTATCTGTGATCCCTTCTTTCGCTTTTGCGTATCCTCCGATGAAAAAGGCAGATAAGTAAAGCGTGACATGAATCCATTGAGCTCCTTCTTGTGTTTCGGCGATATAAGCGAGTACAATCAATACACCGCTAATGAGCGCCATAATCAATTCGATATGTTCGTACCAGCTAGCCCGTTTGAAAACGTGGCTTTTTTCGTGTGTAACCGATTGGACGTTCATAGAATCCCTTCTTTCTAATTGAGAATAAATCTCGATTAAATGATAATTATTGATGATGATTATCATCTTCAATTGGCTTAAAATAAGGTTTTAATCTACATTTGATTCAATATCTTTATTTATAATAATTATTATCTAGGTTTATTTTAACACGCTCATCAGTGACTCACAAATAAAAAGATTAAGGAGTTTTTGTGTCATGCAAAATATATTTCAACGCCCATGGACAGTGGCGTTTTTGGCGATTTTTAATACGTTGTTATGGGGGAGTGCGTTCCCGTTCATCAAACTGAGCTATGAGAAGTTGGATATTCAGTCGAACGAATATGGTCAACAGTTGTTGTTCGCAGGCGAGCGCTTCTTACTCGCCGGGGTTCTTCTGCTCATCATCAGTCAGACGGTATTGAAACGTTCGATTCGATTGACGCCTAAGAAGTTTAGAGCGTATGCGCATCTCGGTTCTTTTTTAACGTTTCTTCAATATTTGTTCTTTTATATCGGACTCTCAATTTCGACTGGCGTACAAGGGTCAATCATTGCCGGGTCGACATCGTTCTTCCAAATGGCGCTCGCTCATATCCGCTATGACGATGACAAATTGAATCGTTTGAAAGGACTTGCTTTGACGTTTGGCTTTTCTGGAATCGTGATCGCGAACTGGCCGGCAACTGGTACGGAGGTCGGTTTTGGGTTAGGCGAAGTTTTGTTGATTTTGGCGATGGTAAGTGGTGCGTTCGGGAATTTGATTGCGAAGGATTATTCGAAAGAATATGATGTTGCCCCGATGACAGCTTGGGCGATGGTGATTGGTTCGATTGGATTGCTCATCATCGGCTACTTGTTAGACCCAAGTGGGATCTCGATGCCATACACAGGACAGACGATTGCGTTCCTCTTCTATTTAGCGATGTTGTCAGCGATTGGCTTTACACTCTGGAATACGTTGATGAAACATAATCCAGTCAGTCGGATTTCACTTTATATCTTCCTAGTTCCCTTATTTGGTGTCATGTTGTCAGGTATTTTACTCGGTGAGACGATTCCGTGGAACGCGATTGTCGGACTCATTTTCGTTATCGTAGGGATTTATTTGTCTACTTATTTTCAAGGGAAGCGCGTGAAAAAACGAAGCGTGAGTCATTGAAAAAAGAGACGGAGTTGACGGAATTAAAATCCCATGACAAAATAAATTAAAAATTCTGAATTTTAAGCTCGGAAATCGGTCTTCGTTTGTAAAGACTTGCGTACGCAATCATTCAAAGGAAGGAGGAAAAAACAATGACTAGAAATCGAATCGTCCGTAATATCCTCATCTCGCGTCAACCGAAAGATGAGTACGTCAAGTACGTGATGAAGTGCGTGAGTCAGAGTTTAAAAGAACGTCACGGTCCTGTGGCGACCCGCGCGACGAGACAAGGGGATGACATTCAGACGAGATGGCAGTTCGAAGACCGTGTCGTAGAGGTGACATTGAAATCGGAAGTCCTCGCCTCGCTGGACACGGAGCCGTTCGCACTAGATGAAGTGTTCATCCAGGCGTTGCAGTTAAACGATGAAGAGATGGATCGAGTTGTAGAGTAAAAGAGGCAGATGGTTCATGGGAACCATCTGCCTCTTTATATATTGATCGGTTTTGATTTAGAGGTGAAGAGTCGCAAGGCGAGAATGCCTAAAATCAGCGTATACATGAAGAAGTAAACCTCTTTCGGAAGCGACAACCAATAGGCGCCGATCATCGGTCCTGAAATCGAGCCGATACTGAATGAGATGCTATACAGCATGTTGCCAGTCGGGAGGAGGGAGCGAGGGAGCACCTCTGTCATGTGTGCTAGACCAAGTGAATACGTCGACCCTAACCCTGCGCCAGCAAGAGCGAACAACACGAGTAGACCGACATAGTGATCGACGACAAGATTCGCTAAAGCGAAGACGAGTGTACCGAACGCCAGAACGATTTGCAAAATTCGTTTCTTCCCATACAAGTCAGCGAGTCGACCGAGAGGGAGTTGGACGACGATCGACATGACGATGAACGTTGTAATTAGTGTACTCGTCTCTGTCAGGCTCATCCCGTTACGCGACGTAAAGATTGGGAAGTTGGCATTCAAGCTCGCTTCCAGGAATCCGTATGTAAACGCAGGGAGAAGCGTGTATCCCGCACCGACTAGAATCAACCGGATGCGTCCCTTCGAATCCGTCTTCACTTTCTCGATTTCAGGGAACTCATTCTCGACTTTAAAGACGAGCATCAATGAGGCAAGACAGAAAAAGACGATAATCAAAAACGGTAACCAAAACCATAGATCGACAAGTGGTGCAAGTAAAGGTCCGACGGCGAAACCTAGACTGAACGACATCCCATAATACGCCATCGCGCGACCGAGACTGCGCTTATCCGTAGAAGATGTCACCCACACTTGTGAACCATAGTGGAGGGCAGAGTCACCGAATCCGATGAAGAAGCGCATCATCGCCCACACGAGTAAAGACGGCCAGATGGGCAAAGCGAAAGTCGCGAATGCGGTTAACACAATGCCTAAGACGATTGTTGGACGAAATCCGTACTTTCGGACGAAGCGCTCAAGGAGCGGTGCAGAAACGATTACCCCGACATAGAGCATCGTTGCATTCAATCCGTTCACCCAAGCAGGTGCTCCGTCACGTTCAATCAACGTGGACAGAAGGGGAATGAGCGCACCTTGAATCAAGCCGGATATAAAGACAATCAATAGTAAAATCATAAAACGAAAGCGGAGCATGGATTCACCTCATGAAGTCAAAGTAAAAAGCCGAGAAAGTTCTCAGCTTTTCGTGTCGTCAATCGGTTGTGGAGAGTGATTCAAGTGAAGCAATTCATCATCCCAACTTCCTTGACTAAACATTTCATCATGCTCTACTTTGTCTGAAACGAATGCGGCTGTCAATAAGATGCTAAGCACACCACCAAAAATAATAATGGCCATTACAGTGATCATGAATACATAAATCGCTGTCATCTATATACACCTCGATTCAGTTAATATACAGAACATTTCCCGAATCGAAATAATTAAAACGAAGTAGCTTTACGAGATTGGAAATCGACCTTCGGATAATAAGCTTGCTTGACGAGTGCGTTTGGTCCAAGGCATTTCACAGCGGGACAATGACAAGAAAGCGTAGCATTTAACTGACTGTTCGTCCATGTATCGTAAGCTTCCTGGAATGAGGTGTCGTATACGGTGCCGAGTGTACCGAGCTCGTCACCAAAATCCGTCACGATAATTTGACCATCAAAGATGTTCGTGTTAAGGCGTGAACGGCCGTCCGGATCGTTTCGGACCGTCACGTTTTTTGTTTCATGAAGTCGCTTTAAGAGAGCGCGATCTTCTGGTAAATCGGAACATGCATAGAAGGGTAATGTTCCGAACAACATCCATACGTTCTCGTCACGGACATCGAGCAAATCGTGAATGGCTTGTCGTGTATCAGCGAGCGATGCCGACTCGAGTGCGCTAGCGAAATCTGCGGGGTACATTGGGTGAACCTCATGCCTTTGGCAACCGAGCGATACAATTTCTTCATGGATTTCTTTCAAATGAGGAATCGTTCGTTTGTTAATCATCGTTTCTGCCGACACAATGACGCCTTCGGCCGTGAGCGCGCGTGCGTTGTCTTTCATCGTCTGGAGCATTTTCAATCGTGCCTCTTCACTCGGTTTTCGATCCATCATCGCGAATCCCCCTTCAAGGAAATCGGCATCGGTGCCCCAGTTATGCGAAATGTGCAAAACGTCTAAGTAAGGGGTAATAAGATGATAGCGAGATAACGGTAGCGTCAAGTTCGAGTTGATTTGCGTACGTGCCCCACGTTCTTTCGCATAACGTAACAGCGGGACGACATAGTTGCGAACCGATTTCATCGATAACATCGGCTCGCCACCTGTGATGGAGAAGGCGCGTAAATGTTCGATTTCGTCTAACCGTTGAATCAACAGTTCGAGCGGCACTTCCGGTTCTTCCGTTTGGTCGAGCATATAACCGACCGCACAATGCTCGCAGCGCATGTTACACAATTTTGTTGTGGTTACTTCGACGTTGGATAAGACGAGTCGACCATGTTCGACTTGGTCGAGATAGGCTTCCCAAGGGTCGAAGGTTGGGGAGATGTTTTGCATGTGGATTCCACCTTTTCATCAAGTTACACGAAATAGTATGCTATAATAGCAACTCTTTGTCACGAACCAAAGGAGCGATTACAAGATGGGTAAATCACGTACAGATACCGCCGGAAAGATGAACGTCCTAAAATCGAGAACGGAATTGCTATGTCTATCGGTCAATACGCTAGATGAGCATACGACACCTGAAGATTTACATCGCCTGTTAGCCGACATTGATTCGTTGCGCGCCAAAGTTGTGCGTTACGCCAAAGACCTAGAACAATCGTCTCGAAAGGATGAATCAGATTGAAATTAATTACAGGAGATTTTAAAGATGTCACAGTCGAACGACTTGGCATCAATGGAGAAGGCATTGCGACAATCAATCGCATGGTTATCTTCATTCCGAACTTATTGCCGGGAGAACGAGCAAAAGTTGAAATCACGCGTGTCGAAAAAAACTACGCGGAGGCACGTGTCGTCAAACGCGATAATGACTCAAAAGATCGCGTTAAAGCACCTTGCCCGATTTACGACGAGTGTGGTGGGTGTCAAATCCAACATATGAGTTCACGTCTGCAGATGGAGTATAAGGAAGAAATCGTTCGAAACGCTTTCCGTCAAAAGACAAAACTCAACGTGGACAAATCGGATATCCGTCCGACAATCGGTATGGATGATCCGTGGTATTACCGCAATAAATCACAGTTCCCGCTCGGTACACGCCGTGGGGAAATCGTGTCCGGTCTTTACAAGCCGAATTCGAACCATCTCGTACCAATCGAGCACTGTATGGTTCAACAACGTGACACGACAAACATCAACAATGCGATTGTCCGTATTTTAAACGAACTCGACATTCCCGTCTACGATGCACGTCGTGACACAGGTTATGCTCGGACGGTCGTCGTTCGCTCAGGTTACAAAACGAATGATGTACAAGTCGTTTTGGTCGTCGGACATGAAGATGTTCCGGATTTAGATGAATTAAGTGATCGAATCATGGAATTGCCAAACGTCGTCTCATTCCATATCAACATCAACGCGAATCGTTCAGGTGTGATTTTTGGTTATCGGACGGTTCATATCGCAGGACAAGAGAAGATGGATGAACAACTTGATGATGTGCATTATCATCTATCACCACGTGCATTCTTCCAATTGAATCCGGCACAAACTGAAAAAATGTATCGTGAAGTCGTTGAAGCGGCAGGGCTCACGGGTGAAGAGCGTGTCATCGATGCCTATGCAGGTGTCGGTTCAATCGGTCTTTGGTTGGCACCGTATGCGAAAGAAATTCGCGGGATGGAAGTTGTCCCCGAAGCGGTCGAAGATGCGAATGACCATATGCGTGAAAACGGCTATAACCATGTCATGTATGTGGAAGGACGTGCCGAGCACTGGATCCCGCGTTGGGTGAAAGATGGCTGGATTCCAGATGTCGTGGTCGTCGATCCGCCACGAACAGGGATGGATCATCAATTAATCAACTCGATTATTTCATCGAAGACGAAACGAATCGTTTACGTATCATGTAACCCGCAAACCCTCGCGCGAGATGCCGATCAGTTGATGAAAGCGGGATACAAGGTCAATTACGTTCAACCGTATGATATGTTCCCGCAGACGTCTCACGTTGAATCGGTCGTCGTGTTCGAGAAAAAGAAAAAGAAAAAATATTGACGAGTCCGTGAAAACACTTGATGAGTAAGCGTTTTCACGTTATAGTTCAGATGTCAGACTTCTTCTCAAATTTAGAAGTGGAGGAACATCCAATGATTTCACAAGAACGCGTACAAGAACTCGTGCATAAAGCAATTGAAGCGCGCAAACGCGCCTATACACCGTATTCCAAATTTAACGTCGGAGCCGTCGTCATCGATGCATCTGGTAAAGAGATTACGGGATGTAACGTAGAGAACGCCTCGTACGGACTTTCGATGTGTGCCGAACGGACAGCCATCTTTAAAGCTGTCTCGGAAGGTAGTGACTCGATTGAGACGGTCGTTGTTGTCGGCGACACAGAAGGTCCGATTTCACCGTGTGGAGCGTGCCGTCAAGTCATCGCCGAATTCGCAGGAGAGGATTTTACCTTAATCCTTGCGAACTTGAACGGTGACACAAAAGTGATGACAAAAGAAGAAATGTTGCCTTACGGATTTTCACCGAAGGACTTAACGTAACAAGCTGCGGACGATTGTCCGCAGCTTGTTTATTCGTCTTTATATTTCTTTTCACTCACCGAATCATCTTTGGAGTGACGTTTGTTCTTCTCATCCTTCACCCGTTCATTCAATTCCTCGACGGGAATCGGGTCGACGGTTTGCATGCCGTCCTCGTCAAAAATACTCTCTTTGTCCGTATCGACAGCGTCCGGGTTATCAAACGGACGTTTCGACGTAGGTCGTTTCTTTTCCATCCAATCGCCTCCTTCTCACTACAGATTCCACTCCTTGAAAAGTTGTAAACGTTTTCGGTTTGGGTTTTAAGATGATGAAATGGTGGAATGAAGACTTCATAATGAAGGAGGGGACAGGATGGATCGTAAAGTATTGATGGGGATTGTACTCGGTGTTGCAGGCGCAGCACTCGTTGCACCGAAAGTGGCGGCATTGCTTTCGCAACGCGAGGAAGAAGATACATGGCAGAAGATGGATGAGCGGGAGAGCGTCGATGCGGATCAGGATGAAGCGGAGCAAGGTCTCACGCAACTCGATTCGAGTCATCGTGCCGAATGGCAAGCGAACGGATACCCGCAGACGCATGCAGAGCGAGAACGACTCGAACAAGAGTCGGTCGATCAATATAAAGGGAAAGACATTTAAAAGGCAGCCGCGAGGCTGCCTTTTTACATATCGAACGCTTCTTCTGGTAAGAGAGGTAAGCCGACCGTAACCGTCGTCCCTTGCCCAACTTCTGAGCTGAAGTGAAGCGATCCTTCATGTCGTTCGATAATATGCTTCGCGATGGCGAGCCCGAGACCGGTGCCGCCATCTTTTCGTGTCCGTGATTTATTGACACGATAGAAACGCTCCGTCAATTTATCCAGATCTTCTTTCGGGATACCTCGACCTTCATCGCGTATTTCTGTGATCGCATAGTTTGTCTCGGCGAATGTCTTCACATAAATCGTTTTGCCCGCCTCGGTGTAGCGGAGTGCATTATCGAGAAGGTTACCGATGACTTGTTCGAGTCGGTCATGGTCGCCAAGAATGATCAAGTCGAAGTCTAAATCGGATTCGATTGTCACTCCTTTTGCCCGGGCAATCGGTTCGAGTCGATAAAGGACATCTTCAAGCACTTGCGAATACACGACGGGTTCTTTTGTCATCGGATACGAATCGCGCTCTAGCTGTGCGAGGTCGAGTAAGTCCGTGACGAGACGTTGAAGACGATTCGTCTCGTTTTCGATGATGTCGTAATATTGCGCCCGTGTTTTTTCATCCAACGTGTCATCTTGAAGCATCTCCGTGTACCCACGAATGTAGGAAAGTGGGGTACGGAGTTCGTGACTAACGTTCGCGAGAAACTCTTTTCGCTGTTCTTCGACGAGTCCGAGTGACTCCGCCATCGAGTTGAGGGTATCCGCCAACTCGCCGATTTCATCATCATACACAATCGGGATGCGGTGTGAGAAATCGCCTTGCGCATACACTTGTGAGGCACGCTTCATCTGGATGAGCGGCTGAATGATCGTATCGATAATCTGTTTACCGAAAAGGAGCAAGTTCACGATCATGAGGACGAGTAAGAACGTGATCATGAGCCGAATCGGTTGGAACGGTTCGCTGATTTTACTGAGTTCCATATAGAGGATGAGCGCATTATCGAGTTCCCCGTCACGTATGAGCGGGAAAGCGGTCATTAATATATCGACGTCCTCGGTCGGATGCTTTCGCGTAACAGAAATGGCATACCCGTCTTGGAGACGTTCGAGGTCTTGTTGCCGTAGGAACGTCTTACCGGAGCCGAGTGTATCTTCTCGAACAGAGGAAAGGAACACTTTCGTTTCGGTCAGTTCGTTCGTATACGTCATACTGTCAGCGAACGCGTCAGAGAAACCGTCGGCCTTATAGATTGTGACGAGTTTCTCTCCGCGGTTGATGAGCAGTTCTTCTTGCGTTTGGATATAGAATTTGTCGTACAAATAGAACGTCATAATCAGAAACACGAACGCTGAGAAGAGGCTGGCTGTCCAGATGGTAATCCAAATCCGCTTCCGGATCGTGTATCGCTTCATCCGTTTGCCTCGAATTTATATCCGATGCCCCAAACAGTTTGAATGTAACCGCCAGCCTCCCCGAGTTTCAGGCGTAACGTCTTAATGTGCGTGTCGACCGTGCGAAGGTTACCGTGATATTCGGTTCCCCAAATTTGATCGAGCAACTGTTCACGAGAGAACACTTTTTCGTCGTTCGTGATGAACAGGTAGAGTAAGTCAAACTCTTTTCGTGTCAGGTTGACGGTTTTCCCTTTCACGCTGACGGCGCGACCTTCGATATCGATGGAGAGAATGCCGACATCAAACGTCGCTTCTTGTTCTTTTGAAAAACTGTGTGTGCGACGGAGTGTCGCTTCGATACGAGCAAGTAACTCGCGCGGGCTAAACGGCTTCGTGATGTAGTCGTCAGCCCCGATTTTTAGACCGTGTATGCGGTCGAGTTCTTCAGAGCGTGCCGTCAACAGAATGATCGGAACGTTCGAGAACTCACGGATACGCATGCAAGCCGTCAATCCATCGAGTTCCGGCATCATCACGTCGAGTAAGACGAGATGGAACGTTTCTTCTTTTAAGCGTTCAATCGCTTCAAGGCCGTTTGAGGCGGTGACCGTCTCATACCCTTCTTTTTCTAAATTTGATACAAGTAAATCTCGCATTTGTTCTTCGTCATCAGTTACGAGGATACGAAACATTGATTCTGACATATGCCATTCTCCTTTACGAAACGGTTAACGAGAGTTGTGATGAATCCCTCATACCTTTATCATACCTATCTCTTCGAATTAGAACAGATTTATTCGGCTCCGACAAGTTACCTCCATCAAATCCACACAAAAACGCCACAAAAAAGCCAATTCTTTGACAGAATTGGCTCATGCTTCGAGTTGTGCCTCGTAAGGGACTTCGTATTCCGGGATGTGAAGGGCGTGCAAGTAAAGTTGGAAGCTCGATTTGGATACTTCGTATAATACATATTCCACATCACCTTGGTTGATTTCAGCGAGCAGTTCAGAACGAAGCTCATTCGCGCAAAACGCGTACGGGAGCTTCTCTGCTGCAGCAATCGATCGTTCATTCGACTTACGAATCTTTAAGAACACACTTTCAATATCAAGCTCGAAGAACAGTTCTGAGAAGAACGCCTCTTTCGCAACTTGATTATAACCTTTGCCGTGATACGGCTTGCCAAGCCACGTGCCGAGGAATCCATAGCCGGATTCGACATCGAACAAGCTGATCGTCCCAATCGGGGTGCCATACTCGTTCGTGATGGTACGTGAGATGATATTTCCTTGCTCCTCTAGCTCGATGATTTGCTTCGTGCTAAATAAAAACTCGTCAAAGTGGACCGTCTTTTGACGGACATACGGAAAGACATCTGGGTGTTGCATCAGTTCGAACAACTCCGCGCAGTCGGTGAGCTCACGAAATTTGAGCACCTTTACATTCCTCCTCCTATTTCAGACCGCTGAAGAATAGTCGTAACGAAAGCATACTTCTGGCTTCGCTGTTCGAACCGCCTTGGCTGCTTTATGAAGTTACAAGATAATTTTATATAGTATTTTTAAAAAAGCAAGTAAATTATGCGTAAAATGCTTATGAAAAATAATGAAAATTATTCGACCTCATGATGCGTTTCCGCACGGTCTGTTTTATAGACAACTTCACCATTAACAATCGTCATAATCGGCTTCGCTAAATAGTCGAGCGGGAAGTGATTCCAGAGCACGAGATCGGCGTCTTTTCCGACTTCGAGTGAACCGATGCGGTCGGCGACACCGAGTGATTCAGCAGGGTTGATGGTAATCCCTCGTAGCGCAATATCGACGGGTAACCCTTCACGTGCAGCAAGACCAGCACATAAATTTAAATACTGCACCGGCGTGTACGGATGATCGGTTGTAATGGAAACAATCATGTCGTGCTCATGGAGGATGCGGTACGTTTCCCACGTCTTATTTTGAAGTTCGATTTTCGACTTTCGCGTAAAGGTCGGTCCGACGGTGACATGTTTCACACCGAGCTCTTGTAACTTTTCTGCGACGAGGTGACCTTCCGTACAATGTTCGATGCGGTAGTCGAGGTCGAACTCTTTTGCAAAACGGACGACCGAAAGAATATCGTCTGCACGGTGCGCATGCACGCGAATCGGCATGTCGCGGTCTAGGGCGAGTTGGATCATCTGACTCCCGAACGTGCCGATCGTCTTCGTCGAACCGACCGTACGAAATGCTTCACGGAGCAAGCCCATGATTCCCATCCGCGTCAGGTCGCCCGTTTTCCCCATACTATGAATTCGTTTCGGGTTTTCGCCGAGTGCCATCTTCAGTCCCGCATGACGGCGGACAATCATATCATCAATATAGCGGCCGTGCGTTTTGATGACACTTGTCACACCGCCGATGACGTTCATACTCCCGGGCATGACCTGAACAGCGGTCACGCCAGCCATCAATGCTTCCTGGAACCCTTCATCGAGTGGGTAGACACCGTCGATGGCACGAGCATGTGGTGTCATCGCTTCGACCGTTTCGTTGGCGTCATTCCCGACAGAGCCTGTCCCCTCGTCGTATAGACCGAGATGGGTATGCGCGTCGATGAAACCAGGGAATAAAAAGTTCCCTTCTGCTTCAATGACATTCTCACCATCCGTCGGCTCGAGCAATTCGGCCATTTCGACAATCTTTCCATCACGGACACGGAGGTCTCCGTAAAAATGGGGGGCGGTAATCGGATAAATATGGGCGTTTCGAATAAGTAAGTGACTCACAATTCATTCTCCTTAAGCATCTTGTAATAAGTTTTTTAATGCGGGTCCTAATGTGTCATATCGGAAGTTAAAGCCATGTTGGAGCGCTTTGGTCGGTACGACTTTTGCTCCTTCTAAAACGATGACACTCTTTTCACCGAGTGCGAGTTTCATCATTGGGGCGGGTGCCGGGATCCAGTGAGGACGGTGCATCACTTTTGAGATCGTCTTCCCGAATTCATTCATCGTCACCGGTGTAGGGGCGGTTCCGTTTACAGGACCTTCGATTGTATCCGTTTCGATGATATGCACGAACAACCGCACGAGATCATCTAAATGAATCCATGGAACCCACTGCTTTCCTGATCCAATTTTACCACCGACTCCGAACTGATAGGGGAGTTTCATTAATGGGAACGCACCGCCGTCATTCGATAAGACGACACCGGTACGCATTGTCACGAGACGAACGCCTAAATCGCGAATCGGTTCAGCCTCTTGTTCCCAGAGGACACAAACATTCCCGAGGAAATTGGTTCGTGTCGGTAATGGGGTTTCTTCTGAATACGTGATGGAACGGTCTTCGCCGTATATGCCGATAGCCGAGCCGCTGATAACGACTTGAGGTTTTTGTTTTAACTGTTGAATGATCCGGACGACTTCCTTCGTCCCCTCGATTCGACTTTGGAGGATCGCTTGCTTTTGTTTATGGGTCCAGCGCCCGTCGTTGATGGATGCCCCTGCCAAATGGATGAACGCGTCTGTTCCTTCGAGCTCTTCTTCTGGCCTGCTAGTTGGCGTTAGCCATTCGATGAACGACACCCCGCGATGGCGAGGACGTGGATGTCTTGTCAAGACGACGACTTGGTGACCGGCGTCAGCCAGTGCGCGGACGAGCGGTTGACCGATCAACCCAGTTCCACCGGTGATTGCGATTTTCATGAAATTCCCTCCGATATCATGTGTTGTTTCTAAAATGGGTATAAGTCAGTATATCCAGATGAATACCCTTTCTTCTAACTTATCAAAAATCCTTTACGCTTTCTGAACGTGATATGTTAGAAACATGAAATGGAGGGGAGTCGTTGTGAAAATTGCGAAGTTCACGACCCAGCAAAAGAATAAAGACCGATTGAACGTTTTCATTGAACGCGAAGGGAAAGAAGAGTTTGCATTCGCCATCGATGTTGACGTGTTCATCAAGTACGGGCTCACAAAAGGGATGGAGCTCGAGGACGACTTTGTGCAAGATGTGCTCGAGGCGGAAGAGGCACAGAAGGCTTATAAACTAGCGGTCAACTATTTATCTTACCGAATGCGTGCAATTTCAGAGGTGCAGGACTATCTCATGAAGAAGGAGTTAAGCGAAACTGCCATCAAACATGCCATCACGCGACTAAAAGAACAGCGTTACTTGAATGATGCGGAATTTGCGAAAGCTTATGTCCAAACCAAATTCAATACGAGTCCAAGTGGACCAATCAAAATCAAACGTGAGCTCGAACAGCTCCGCATTCCACCGGACGTGGTTGAATCCGTATTAGCATCAATCACACACGAAGAACTCGTCGAAAAGGCTGGAAAGTACGTAAAACGGAAACAAATGGAAACAAATCGTCGTTCTGCCACAGAAGTGCAACAAAGAATTCAACAAACCCTGATGCAAAGGGGGTTTACCTTTGATATTATTTCAGAGGCGATTCAAACTTTTTGGGAAGAAGAGGACGAAGATGTCGAGATTGCGGCATGTCTGAAGCAGGCTGAAAAGTTGAATCGGAAGTTCAGCGGGTATGATGCGTTCGAGCGCAAACAGCGCATGAAGATGCAGCTTCGGCGCAAAGGATTTCCGTATGATGTGATTGAACGTACGTTAGAGAGACTCGTTGAAGAAGAATCGTGATGGGACATCTGTTTACGGTAGGGGAAAACACGAAAAGGTGGGTCTACATTGACGATTTTAGAATGGATTACAGCACTGACACCGATTGTGGCCGTGCTCATCTTATTGGTAATTATGCGTTTACCTGCATCAGTAGCCATGCCCTTGTCACTCGTGACGACGGCGATTTTAGCGTTCTTCGTTTGGCAATTGGATGCGACTCGAATCATGGCGGCGACACTGCAAGGACTCGTCATCGCCGTCACGACCGTATGGATCGTCTATGGTGCGATCGGGATGATGAATACGATGAAAGAAGGCGGCGGAATGAATGCGATTCGCTCTGGATTCGTCAACATCACACCCGATCCGCGTATTCAGGTTCTGATTGTCGGTTGGTTGTTCGTCTCATTCATTGAAGGGGCTTCAGGATTTGGTACACCGGCGACGGTTGCGGCACCGCTTTTAATCGCCCTCGGTTTTCCGCCGATTGCTGCTGTCGTGATCGCACTTTCTGCGGACGTATCAGCCGTCACGTTTGGAGCGGTCGGGACACCGGCACTCATCGGGATCGGGAATGGCCTTTCGCTAGACGTGAACCAACCTGAGTCAATCGCCTTTTTGACGGAAGTCGTCTTGCAAACCGTATTGATTGATATGGTCGTCGGTCTATTCATCCCATTCATTTTGATTTTGATGCTGACACGCTTCTTCAGTAAGGAGAAGTCAATCAAACCAGCCCTCGAAGTATTTCCGATTGCGATCGTGGCTGCGCTGTTATATAGCGTACCAGCCTACATTTGGACACTTGTCCTCGGATTTGAATTTGGTGGAATGCTTGGTGGACTAACAGGTCTCGTCATTCTCGTAACCATGGCACGAAAAGGGATTCTCATGCCGAAGCGCGTATGGACGTTCGATGGATATATGGATGAATTGAAACCATCTACCGAAAAAGTAACGGTAACATCGAACAAGCGTGAACTACCGCAGTGGAAAGCGTGGGCACCTTATCTCATCTTGACGATATTCTTAGTCCTCACCCGTACGGTTCCGTTCTTGAATGAACTATCTCGGAGCGTTCGGATCAACCTGCCGAACATTTTGGGCGTAGAAGGAATCTCGACGTCTTGGGAGCCGTTCTATTCACCGGGATTCATGTTCATCTTGACGATCATCGCAACATTCTTCTTGCACAACATGAGTTGGTCGCAGGTGACGTCAGTCTTTAAAGCGACGACGTTTGGAATCGTCGGGACAGTCATCACATTAGCAGCTTCTGTTCCAATGGTCCGTATTTTCATTCACTCTGAAAATGGAGGAGCTGGACTCGCATCGATGCCGGTCGAACTTGCGACGGCAGCTGCTGACACGTTCGGCGGGGTATGGCCACTTGTCGCACCGTGGATCGGGGCCCTCGGCGCATTCGTTTCGGGCTCGGCGACCTTCTCAAACATGATGTTTTCAAGTTTAACGACAAACGTAGCCGAGTCTGTCGGAATCAACGAGACGCTCGCCTTGTCGATGCAGATGGCAGGAGCGAACGCAGGGAACATGATCTGTGTGTTGAACGTCGTAGCGGTTGCTTCCGTTGCGGGACTGCTCGGTAAAGAAGGGACCATCATTCGATACACGCTCATGCCGATGATTTATTACGTCACGGCAACAGGGGTCATTGGTCTCATTTTAGGCATGTTTTTCTTAAACTGAATCAAGTTACAATTTTTTTACAAAATAATATTGACAATTTTCAGAACAGTCTGCTAAGGTTTGAGTAGATTTTAAAACTACGAAACGAGAGGAGCCAGAATGATGAACAACATTGCACTCACAAACACACTCAAAACATCATATGGCTACTCGTATTTAACTGCGTGACTTTGGCAGCTGGATAGGGGTAGTGTCCTTTCCCTGACCATGCAAAAGATTGAAGACTACTTCAAGCGCGCTTCATTTGATTGGTTGCACAATCAGGTGGAGTGCGCTTTTTTGCGTGCTTAGGTGGATTGGACGGAAGGGGGAAATCAGTCATGAAGCTGATTAAACAATTAGATTGGTTTATTAAAAGACAGAAGCGGACGTATTTGATTGCCATCATCTTACTCATCATCACGGGAGTGGTAGATATGCTGCCACCGTGGATTATTGGACAGGCGATCGATGCGATTCGTGAAGGAAGTTTGACGACAGAACGATTGATTCTCATTGTGTCATCACTTTTAGGCATCATGGTGTTGTCTTATGTGATGTCGTACTTGTGGATCGCCCGACTATTTGGGACAGCCTTTTTACTTGAAAAGAAATTGAGAGGCCGTTTTTTCGGTCACCTCCTCAAACAGACGCCACGCTTTTATCAACAACATCGTACGGGTGACTTGATGGCACTCGCGACGAATGACTTGAAAGCGGTTGAGCGGACAGCAGGATTTGGGGTTATGACATTGGTCGATTCGTTCAACATGACGCTCATCGCGTTGACGATCATGGGTGTATTCATCGATTGGAAGTTGACACTTGCTGCACTTTTACCGATGCCGATTCTCGCTTGGTCGATGAATAAACTCGGAAGCCAAATTCATACACGCTTCACGGCGGCTCAAGACTCGTTCGGGGTGATGAACGACCAAGTCGTCGAGTCGATCTCAGGTCTCCGGGTCGTCCGATCATTCGTTCAAGAAGAGGCGGACACGAAAAAGTTTGATGACATTACAGACGATGTCATGGCAAAAAATATGCACGTCGCTAAAATCGATGTATTGTTTGAACCGGTCATCAAACTTCTTGTCGGACTCAGTTATTTGATTGGACTCTCGTTCGGGACGTATCTCGTCTTTACGAACGACATCACGCTCGGTCAACTTGTCTCGTTCAACATTTATTTAGGAATGCTCATTTGGCCGATGTATGCGTTCGGTGAACTGATCAACGTCGTACAACGGGGAACGGCGAGTCTCGAACGAATCGAATCGACAATGAACGAAGCTCCAGACGTTGCCTCTACGGGGACGGTCCAGATTGACGTTCCAGAGAAAATCACATTTAAATCGCTCTCATTCCGTTATCCGAATGCGAATCGTGATTCGTTAGAGGACATCGTCCTGCACGTTTCGCGTGGTGAGACGATTGGGGTCGTCGGACCGACTGGGGCCGGGAAGACGACGTTACTCCGTCAGTTACTTCGGGAGTATCCGATTGATGATTCACTTCTCGTGAACGGCGTGCCGATTTCGGACATCAAACTCGAAACCGTTCGTGGCTGGAGTGGATATGTGTCGCAAGAACATCTTCTCTTCTCGAAAACGGTTCGCGATAACATTCGCTTCGGAGTGGATGATGTCTCAGAGGAAGCACTAGAGACGGCGATTCGTCTCGCGGCGTTTGATACAGATATCGAGCATTTAGAAAATGGTTTAGATACGGTTGTCGGAGAACAGGGTGTCATGCTGTCAGGCGGACAGAAACAACGTCTGTCGATTGCACGGGCGTTGTTGAAGAATCCTGAGATTCTACTCCTTGACGATTCGCTCTCAGCGGTCGATGCGAAGACAGAATCACGCATCATCGATTCCGTTCGTACGAGCCGCGAAGCGAAAACGACATTCATCGTCGCACACCGTCTTTCTGCGGTGGCGCACGCTGATCAGATCCTTGTCCTTCAAGACGGGCGTGTCACAGAACGTGGCACACATGACCAACTGATGGAGCGCCACGGTTGGTACTATGAACAATTTATTCGACAAGGAGAGTCGGAGTAAACCGAGAAAGGGGGAATCTCTCATGATCGATCAATATGAATTAGATCCAGTCCGTCGGAAGAAAACGATTCGTTCACTCGTTGGGTACGCCAAACAAGTGAAACGTTCGATTTTCCTCGGATTGACATTACTCTTTTTAGCGGTCGGTGCAGAACTTGCCGGACCGTATATCGCCAAAATCATTATCGATGAGCATATCGTCGCCATCGAACGTGATTGGGTTCAAGTCGAGTCTGGCGGTAGCGTTTCCTTTAATGGAAACTCGTACGAGAAAGAAACGAGGCTTGACGGGCAAGACGTGGTTCAGCCCGTCTCTATCGTGCAGACGACGGACGGATACTATCTCGTCCCTGATGCAGTGATGAGCGGGGGGATCCGAGACGTCGAAGGAGATATACTGACGATTACAAGAGGCGATGAGACGGCGACATATGAAAATATCGTCTCGCTCTCGTCGACCGACGTGTTCCAGTTTTATCAAACGGATTTACGAGCGGTGCTCATGTTATCTGGTCTCTATGTCGTCCTATTGCTACTCGCAGCTGGATTGAACTGGGGACAACAGATGCTCTTGCAACGTTCGGCGCACAGTATCGTGAAAACGATGCGTCTTGACGTGATGAAGCATCTACAAACGATCCCGGTACGCTATTTTGATCAGACTCCAATCGGGAAAATTGTCAGTCGTGTCACGAACGACACGGAGACGATTCGAGACCTGTATTTAGGGGTACTTGCCCGCGTCTTCCAAAGCGTCGTCATGATGATTGGGGTACTGATTGCGATGTTCTTCCTAGACGTACGTCTAGGCTTCGTCTCACTCATCATCATCCCGGTCGTTATCGTCTGGATCAAATTGTTCCAGCGCTTCTCGACCAAAAATAACTTCCGCGTCCGTGCGCTCGTCGCAGACATGAATGCACAGTTGAATGAAAGCATTCAGACGATGCCGATTATTCAATCGTACGTCCGCGAAGATCTCGTCTATAACGAGTTCAACGAGAAGAACAGTGACAACTTCCAAACGAGGCGGAAACTGTTGAAGTTGGATGCGTTAATGAGTCATAACCTGGTCAACTTTTTCCGAAACATGGCGCTCGCCTTACTCATTTGGTTTGTCGGGGCACAAACACTCGGTGGGGGAAGCATCCTGACACTCGGGATCTTGTATGCGTATATCGATTACGTCTCGCGTATTTTTGAGCCGGTGACACAAATCATGAACCAGTTATCACCGCTTCAACAAGCGCTCGTATCGGCCGACCGGATGTTCCAGTTGCTCGATGAAAAAGGAGAGCCGGTCTCATCGGAGCGTATTCCACGATTTAAAGGGGAAGTTGTCTTTGATGATGTGACATTCAGTTATGAGGCAGGGAAACCGGTGTTACAACAGATTGAACTACACGCGGCTCCAGGCGAGACGATTGCCCTTGTCGGACATACGGGCAGTGGGAAGAGTTCGATCATGAACTTGCTCATGCGCTTTTATGACCCATCGAAAGGCGTTCTCCGCATCGATGGAATGGACGTGACGCAACTGCCGACTCAGGCAGTACGAGACCACCTCGGAATCGTCTTACAAGACCCGTTCCTGTTCACCGGAACGATTCGTACGAACGTCACGCTAGGAGACGAGACAATCACGGACGAACAAGTGTGGAACGCACTGACGGCCGTCGGGGCGGATCGTTTTGTGAAGCAGTTGCCAAAAGGAATCGATGAACCGGTGATTGAACGTGGTGCTTCCCTTTCAAGTGGGGAACGACAGTTGATTAGTTTCGCTCGCGCCCTCGTCTTTGACCCGGCCATCCTCGTCCTCGATGAGGCGACAGCGAGTGTCGACTCGGAGACCGAGGCGCTGATTCAAGAGGCACTCAAAACACTCACGTACGGTCGAACGACGTTTGTCATCGCGCACCGACTCTCTACGATTCGTGAAGCGGACCAAATCCTCGTTCTCGACCATGGTCGAATCATCGAGCGTGGGAATCATCAGTCGCTCATCGAATTCGGTGGCGTCTATGCCCGAATGCACGAATTACAAAGTAAGCAACAAGCGATCAGCTAAGGAGGTCACATGGAAATTACGGGGAAATATAACCGCGCCAAAGTATTCAATGAGCGAATCGATGACATGACGCGGAATCAGATTCAAACCCTTCTCGACCAACCGTTCACAGAAGGGGCATCGATTCGGATCATGCCGGATATGCATGCTGGGAAAGGGTCGGTCGTTGGAACGACGATGACGATTCACGATAAAGTCGTACCGAACTTAGTCGGTGTCGATTTAGGATGTGGGATGCTTTGTACTGAAATCAAAGCAAAACGAATCGACTTTCAGCGACTCGATGACGTGATCCGCGAACTCGTACCGAGCGGGATGAACATTCGCGAGACGGTTCATCCGTACGCGTCTGAACTTCCGCTTGAAGCGGTTCGAGCGCCGTATAAACTCGACCGTGCCTTGCGATCGGTCGGGTCGCTCGGCTCGGGGAACCATTTCATTGAAGTGAACCGGGATGACCAGGGACGTACGTTTCTCGTCATTCATTCGGGTTCGCGCCATCTCGGGGTACAGATTGCCGACCATTATCAAGAGCGCGCGATTCAACACATGATGGAAACGAACGATGTAAAAGAAGCAATCGAGCGTTTGAAGACCGCTGGACGGCAGCAAGACATCTCGACGTATCTGGAAGCGGAACGTGAAGCGCGGAAACCATTTAGAGACTTGGCTTATGTCGAAGGGGAGGACATGGACGATTACATGCATGACGTGCGAATCGCGCAACAATACGCAGCAGCGAACCGTCGAGCGATGACGGATGTGATTGTGGAAGCGATGAAGTGGAACGTCGTCGATCAATTCGACACCGTTCACAACTATATCGACCATAACGCAATGATTCTGCGTAAAGGAGCCATCTCCGCGCAAGAAGGAGAGCGTGTCATCATTCCGATGAACATGCGAGACGGTTCGCTCATCTGTACGGGGAAAGGGAACCCGGACTGGAACTTCTCTGGTCCTCATGGAGCAGGTCGGATCATGTCCCGTTCAGCCGCGCGCAAACGCGTCGACTTCAAAGAATTCAAACGTACGATGGAAGGCGTATGGTCGACATCGGTTCGACCGTCTACCGTGGATGAGTCACCATTCGTCTACAAATCGATGAAAGAGATTATCCGTTACATCGAACCGGCGGTCAGCATCGATCAAGTCATCAAACCGTTGTACAACTTCAAGGCGAACTGAGTGAATTTCACTCAGTCTCGCCTTTTTCTTTTTTTCGCAAAATCTGATACGCTTACATCGAGGTGAACGAAATGGAAAAGCGGTTAAGTGATTTATCGAAATATGAGTTAGAGCAAGAGATTCAAGCCTTGCATGAGAGAAAGCGGAAGGCTGAACAAATGGGCATGGTCAGCGAAATCGAAGTTGTCCTTCGACGGATTGCGATTGCCGAAAGCTATTTGGTCGACCCGACATCGTTTCGTCCCGGTGAAACATATGTCGTCAACTACAACGACCAACCGTTCCGCTTAAAATTCGTCAACGGTGTCATGGGTTGGGGTACGTTTGAAGGGGACATGACAGAACGCGCCATCCCACTCTCTGAACTGTCGGAGGTGAAACGATGAACCGAAACGAACAATACGAGCGGCTCGCGGCCATTCTAAAAGAGAAGAACGACGTGCTAAACGATTCGGAAGCCATCACATGGGTCGAAGTGCTATGGGAAGACTTTGAGACGTCGCTCGCCAAGGCAGGCGAACCGTATCCAGGAGAAGCGAAAGCGTTTCAATACGTCATTCAACAGATTGATGCATACGGCGCACAGCTCCATTTGTTCCAAACGAAGAACGAGAAGTTTAAGCACTTGATGTCAAAACGAAATTTACATTGAATCACGTCCGTTGCGGCGTGATTTTTTATTTGCAATTCTCATTCAGTTCGTTATAATGAAGGTCGCTAATAGTTTGCTTGTAAGTATAGTATAGATAAACTTTCTTTAGTTGAACTCATGTTTCACTAAACTAGAAGGAGGCGTTCAGTCGTTGGAAGTAGGTCAAAACATTAAGCGACTCCGGATAAAAAAAGGATTGACCCAAGAGGAGTTAGCGGAGCGTACGGATTTGAGTAAAGGATACATCTCTCAAATCGAACGTGATTTAAGCTCTCCTTCATTAGAGACGTTATTTGATTTGTTGAGCGTCCTTGGAAGTTCACCAAAAGAGTTCTTCGATGAAGACTTGAATCAAAAGGTCGTATACACCGTTGATGACCGCACCACATACACGGATGAGGAACGAAAATATCGGACGGAGTGGCTCATTCCAGAATCAAATGAAAAAGAGATGGAACCGATTCTCGTCACATTTTTCAAAAACGGAGAATTTAAGCAATATGAACCTTCCCGTTCTGAGACATTGGTATACGTCTTGTCCGGCAAAGTGGCGCTGAAGTTAGGTCATCACACTTATTTCGCTAAAGCAGGGGAAACAATGTATTATGTCGCCTCGGATTCACACCAACTCGTCAACGATCACGATGGCGAAAGTGAATGTCTCATCGTAGCGACCCATTCTTATTTATAAGTCAATAGAGGAGGAAACAGCATGAATGCAGAGACAATTATTCGTTTTGACCACGTGTCAAAGCGTTACGACGACACTGTCGTCCTAGAAGATATCAGTTTTGAGATTGAGCGTGGGAAGTTTTATACGCTTCTCGGTCCATCGGGATGTGGGAAGACGACAATCCTACGTCTCATCGCCGGATTTACCGACGCGACTGAAGGTGATCTTCACTTCAGTGGGAAGCGAATCAACGATGTACCCGCCAACAAACGACAAGTGAACACCGTATTTCAAGATTATGCGCTGTTTCCTCATTTGAACGTATTTGAAAACGTCGCGTTCGGTCTCCGCATTAAAAAGTTGAAAGAAGCAGACATTAAAGCGAAAGTAGAGCAGGCTCTCAAGTTTGTTAACTTAGAAGGATACGGCTCGCGCGAAATCGATGAGATGTCAGGTGGGCAACGTCAACGTGTCGCGATCGCCCGCGCAATCGTGAACGAGCCAGAAGTCATCCTCCTCGATGAACCATTGTCTGCCTTAGATTTGAAACTTCGTACAGAAATGCAATATGAATTACGTGAGTTGCAACAACGTCTCGGCATCACCTTCATCTTCGTCACACACGACCAGGAAGAGGCGCTCGCGATGTCCGATGAGATTTTCGTTATGAACAATGGGAAAATTGTTCAGAGTGGGACGCCGACTGATATTTACGACGAACCGATTAACCGATTCGTCGCAGACTTCATCGGAGAATCGAATATCGTACCGGGTGTCATGCCAGAAGACAATGTCGTCACGTTCGCTGGCAAAACGTTCGATTGCGTCGACCAAGGGTTTGACCGTAATGAAAAAGTAGAGGTTATCATTCGTCCGGAAGACTTGGAGATGACATCCATCGATTCTGCGAAACTGATTGTCGATGTTGATTCACAACTGTTCCGCGGCGTTCACTATGAGATTTGCTGTTACGACCAAGAAGGGAACGAGTGGCTCGTTCACTCGACGAAGAAGTCGACCGTCGGATCAAAAATCGGATTGACGTTTGACGAGGAAGCGATTCACGTCATGCGATTAGGAGAGACAGAAGAAGAGTTCGACCGTCGTCTCGAATCCTATGAGGAGGTCCCTCATGAATCAAACTAACCAGACCGCAAAGACGGTATATTTGACGACATATTGGATTTGGATTGCCTTATTCGTCGTCGCGCCACTCGTCCTCGTCGTCTATTACTCGTTTTTTGATATCGACGGGAACTTGAGTTTAGAGAACTATCAGACGTTCTTCTCTTCGACGTACTTGTCGATGACGTTATCATCATTTTGGTACGCGTTCCTGATTACGTTCTTCTCGCTACTCGTCGGGTATCCGACGGCGTACTTGTTGACGAAGACGAAGCACAAGCAACTTTGGCTTTTGCTCATCTTGCTTCCGTCATGGATTAACTTGTTATTAAAAGCGTACGCGTTCCTCGGGATTTTTGGAACATACGGCATCACGAATCAGTTTTTAGAGGCGATTGGGATTGGGACGAAGCAGATTCTCTTCACGGACTTCAGTTTCGTCTTCGTCTCGGTATACATTTTCATTCCGTTCATGATTTTGCCGATTTACAACGCGATTGAAAAATTACCACCATCTCTCGTCTATGCATCACGCGACCTAGGTGCATCGAACTGGACGACGTTCCGACGTGTCATCTTCCCGTTGACGCTTGACGGCGTCAAGTCAGGGATTCAAATTGTCTTTATTCCGGCGTTGTCACTCTTCATGATTACACGCCTGATCGCAGGAAACCGTGTCATCACGCTCGGTACGGCGATTGAACAACAATTCCTCGTTACGCAAAACTGGGGGATGGGATCTACGATTGCCGTCTTCTTGATCTTGGCGATGGTTCTCGTCATGGTCATCACGCGTGACTGGGGTGCGAAAGGAGCGGTCCGTCGATGAAACGTAAACGATTTAAACTATCAAACCTATATTTGGCGGCCGTGTTCTTCATTTTATACGCGCCAATCTTATATCTCGTCTTCTACTCGTTCAACAGCGGCGGGACGATGAGTAACTTCGAAGGATTCACCCTTGAGTGGTACAAGTCACTCTTCACGGACACGCGACTTCTTGTCATCGTCTTGAACACGATCGTCATCGCCCTATTATCGGCGACAATTTCGACCGTGCTCGGTGTCATCGGGGCGCTCGCCATCTATACGGCGAAACAAAAGTATACGAAGACATCCCTGTTGTCTTTGAACAACGTCTTGATTGTCAGTCCGGACGTTATCATCGGGGCATCGTTCTTGATTCTCTTCACGATGCTCGGGATTCAGTTAGGCTTCTATTCGGTTCTCTTGTCGCACATCGCGTTCTCGGTTCCGATTGTCGTCATCTTGGTGTTGCCGAAACTTCAAGAGATGAGCCCGACGCTGATCGATGCGTCGCGTGATTTAGGGGCAAGTACATGGGATGTGTTGACGAAAGTCATTCTCCCATATATCACACCAGGTGTGTTCGCCGGATTCTTCACAGCACTCACGTATTCGTTAGATGACTTTGCAGTCACGTTTTTCGTGACAGGGAACGGGTTCACGACACTTGCAGTAGAAGTCTACTCACGGGCTCGTCAAGGAATCTCGCTTGAAATCAATGCGTTATCTGCGATTTTGTTCGTCTTCACCCTCATCCTTGTCATTGGATATTATGTGTTGGCGCAACGAGGAGCAAAGGAGGTTAGACGATGAAAAAATTAATCATCATGCTGGCTGTTCCGTTGATTGTCAGCTTTGGTCTCCTTCTTTGGATTCAGCAATTGAACGCTGCGCAAGGGTTTGGTGGCGACAATACGCTTGTCGTCTATAACTGGGGAGACTATATCGATGAGGATTTGATTGGTGAGTTCGAAGAACAGAGTGGACTAAAAGTTGTCTATCAGACGTTCGATTCGAACGAAGCGATGCTCACGAAAATTGAGCAAGGGGGTACGGCGTTCGATGTAGCCGTTCCTTCAGACTATGCGATTAGTAAGATGATTGAAGAGGACTTGTTGCTTCCAATCGACTACGAGAAGCTTGAGAATTTCGATAACATCGATCCACGCTTTCTCGACAAATCGTTCGACCCAGGTAACAAGTACTCGGTCCCTTACTTCTGGGGAACGGTCGGGATTGTCTATAATCCCGAAATGGTCGATGGTGAAATCACATCGTGGAACGACTTGTGGGAGATGCCGCTTGAAAATGACATCCTTCTTGCAGACGGAACACGAGAAGTGATGGGCTTCGGCTTGAACTCGCTCGGCTATTCGCTCAATACAACGAACAAAGATGAGTTGATTGAAGCGGAACAAAAGCTAGAGACGCTTTGGCCAAACATCAAAGCAATCGTCGGGGATGAAATTAAAATGTTGATGGCAAACCGTGAAGCAGCAGCGGCTGTCGTGTGGTCTGGAGATGCGTCGGAAATCATGTACGAAAATGAAGAACTGACGTATGTCATTCCAGAAGAGGGGACGAATCTCTGGTTCGATAACCTCGTCATTCCGAGCACGGCACAAAATGTGGACGGTGCGCATCAATTCATCGATTTCATGCTAGATGCCGAGATTGCAGCCCGTAATACGGACTATGTCGGCTATTCGACACCGAACGAAGCCGCGCTCGAGTTTTTAGATGAAGAAGTCACATCAGATGAGCGATTCTATCCATCTCGTGAAGTGACGCAAGAACTTGAAGTATATGAAAACTTAGGGAAGCGGATGAACGCTTACTATAACGAACTGTATTTACGATTTAAAATGCAGAGCAAATGACAAGACATCCCTCACTCATTACGAGTGGGGGATGTTTTTTTACCGCTTATAAGCTGATTCGATGTCCTCGACATGTTTCATCATGACAGCTGCGTCGACTTGTGTGAAAGATAATAAGGTTTCATATAATTGTATTTGTTCATCTTGGTTGAAGACGAAATCTTGGTAGGTGGTCAACTGTTTAGCCCATTGTTGACGATTCAAAACGGGAACGTCTGATGACTCAATTTGTTTCAGTGTAGATCGATTGCTGAATACAATCCATGAATGGAGATGTGTTCGGTCGAGTCCGAGAACTTGCTCAATCGCTTTCAGGTGTAATTCATTTTGTTTGATTGGGTTGAAGAAGCGATGTTTTCTACGACGGGGAAGTGTCTGCGTCCAGTATTGGTCACGGGCACGCCCAAAAATCCATCCGCTATAATTTTTGGATTCAATGACATGGATTCCAGCCTGATTGATGAAGACGACATCAATTTCTGTTGTTCGATCTTTCTTTGAGGGATGAGGCAAATAAAGATTCGTCAATATGAGCGGTTGAGAGAATGTTGACTCGATGTCTGCCACACACAAATATTCACCATAAAGTCCTGTATCTTGAACGACTTTGACATATGAATGCCGTGTCTGTTCATAGTATTGACTTCGTTTGTAGCGTCTAACCTTATAGACGATGATGGATGCGAGTACGAGAAAAATCGGGGTGAAGATCACAAGCAAGGTCACAAATATATTCTCTAATAATTCGGTGAGTAATGTAGTCATCGAATGCCTCCCTTTTTCTCCACTATACATAAGAAATCAATCACATATGTATATTTTTTACAATTGAGGAGAATCGTTTTTTTGAAATGAGAAAGGACCCATCGAAATGGGTCCTTGTGATCATATTTCATGCTTTAGCGCTTCACGCTCTTCTTCTGTAAAGACTCGAGAACGTCCTAAAAATCGTTTTCCTTCGACACCCTCGAGTGAGAACATACCGCCTCGACCATCGACCACATCGATAATGAGTTGTGTATGCTTCCAATAATCATATTGTTTCTCGTGGATATAGAATGGGGTATCTCCAATTTCACCAAGGAGTACATCATGATCGCCCACCATGAACTCGTCGCGTGGAAAACACATGGGTGAACTTCCATCACAGCAGCCTCCCGATTGATGAAATAGAAGTGGACCGTGTTTCGATTTTAGACGTTCGATCAGTTCGAGCGCGGCGGGGGTGGCCTCGACTCGTTTCACCATCTTAGAAGAACCCGAGTTTCTGTTCGCTGTAGCTGACGAGCATGTTTTTCGTCCGTTGATAATGACCAAGCATCATCTTATGGTTCTCGCGACCAATCCCAGACATTTTATACCCACCGAAAGCAGCATGTGCCGGGTATGAATGGTAGCAGTTGATCCAGACGCGACCTGCTTGGATTTCACGACCGAACCGGTAGGCACGGTTCATGTCACGTGTCCACACGCCTGCCCCAAGTCCGTAGAGCGTATCGTTCGCGATGGCGAGTGCTTCCGCATCATCTTTGAACGTCGTCACCGATAAGACCGGTCCGAAAATCTCTTCTTGGAAGATGCGCATTTTGTTATGACCTTTGAAGATGGTCGGTTGAATGTAATATCCATCCGCGAGGTCTCCATCCATCATGTTGCGTTCTCCACCGATGAGACACTCTGCGCCTTCTTCTTTCCCGATTTCAAGGTAAGAGAGGATTTTCTCCATTTGTTCGTTCGAAGCTTGTGCACCCATCATGACGTCCGAATCGAGTGGGTTGCCGAGTTTGATCGCTTTGACGCGCTCGAGCACGCGCTCCATGAACTTGTCATAGATGGATTCTTGAATTAATGCACGAGACGGACACGTACATACTTCCCCTTGATTCAAGGCGAACATGACGAGACCTTCAATCGCTTTATCGAAGAAATCATCATCGGCTTCCATGATATCTGCGAAGAAGATGTTTGGAGATTTTCCACCGAGCTCGAGTGTGACCGGGATGATGTTTTGTGAAGCGTACTGCATGATTAAGCGTCCCGTCGTCGTTTCTCCTGTGAAGGCGACTTTATCGACACGGTCACTCGATGCGAGCGGTTTACCTGCCTCGAGACCGAAACCGTTTACGATGTTGACGACACCTGGTGGCAATAAGTCTTCAATGAGTTCCATGAGGACCATGATCGAAGAAGGTGTTTGTTCGGCTGGTTTTAAGACGACACAGTTTCCAGCTGCGAGTGCCGGAGCAAGTTTCCATACCGCCATCAAGATTGGGAAGTTCCACGGAATGATTTGAGCGACGACGCCGAGCGGTTCATGGAAGTGATAGGCGACTGTATCGTTGTCGAGTTCACTGATTCCGCCTTCCTGTGAACGAATCACACCGGCGAAGTAACGGAAGTGATCAATCGCGAGCGGAAGGTCGGCATTGAGCGTTTCCCGAACTGCTTTACCATTCTCCCATGTTTCTGCATATGCGAGCATCTCGAGATTCTCTTCCATGCGATCAGCAATTTTATTCAAGATGACAGAACGTTCCGCGACGGACGTTTTGCCCCAATCCTCTTTTGCTGCATGTGCAGCATCCAATGCGAGTTCAATATCCTCTTTCGTTGAGCGGGCGACTTCACATAACACTTTCCCATTTACAGGAGATGTGTTTTCAAAGTATTCTCCACCAGCCGGTGCGGTCCACTTTCCGTTAATAAAGTTCTCGTAACGGTCCTTAAACTGTACTTTCGTTCCTGCTGAGTTCGGTACTTCATAAATCATGTTCGTTCCTCCCTTTTCATACGAGATAGAGGAGTTATGTATGCGCTTACATTTTTAAGTAAGCGAACGACTCCCTTTTTTAATCGTAACGGTTTGTTGTGATAAAAGTCAAAATTTTTTGACAATAATTTGTCAATCTTTTGTAAAAACGTTTTGAAGTCAAGATTTGTGGTAATCAGTACATTGTGTACATCATTCAATTACCTATAAGGAGTGAACTAACATGGCGAAGACATATCAAGTTGACCCGGCGCACAGTTCCATCACCTTTACCGTTAAACATATGATGATTTCAAAGGTAAAAGGCGAATTTAAAGAATTTGATATCGAAGCGAATGGGGACCCGAACGACTTGGCAAATGCGAGTGTGAAAGTGACGATTCAGGCGGCGTCCGTAGATACGAATAATTCGGATCGAGACAATCACCTTCGTTCAGGAGACTTCTTCAATGCAGAAGAATATCCACATATCGTGTTTCAATCGACATCATTCCGCTCGAAAGGCGGCGGTGAGTTTGAATTGACAGGGGATCTGACGATTCGAGGAACGACACGGGAAGAAACGTTCGAAGTCGAGTATGAGGGAAGTGCAAAAGATCCATGGGGGAACATGAAACACGCGTTCTCAGGGGAAGGTTCTCTCAACCGAGAGGATTATGGATTGACATGGAACCAAGCGCTCGAAGCGGGAGGTGTCCTCGTCGATAAGAAAGTCAAGTTTGAGTTCGAGTTGCAATTCACTGAAGTCGAGGCATAAGAAAAGTCGCTCAACCGAGCGACTTTTTATTGTTCGTATACCAGTTTCTTCTGAAGGCTATCTTCGCTGAATACCCATCCAGTGAATGAAGACAATACATCATTCGACTGTTCGTCTACGATGACGACAGCGACGAACGGATACATATTTTTTGAGAAATAACGTAAGTTCGTGAAACGATATTCAATCATTCCGTTATGGCGTGTCACGGTATACGTGTGAATTTTTGAAAACTCGAGGAACGCTTGCAAATCAGCATTTTTTCGAGCTTCGACGAAATGAAGATCTTCTTCCCCAGGCATCGGTTTGTCGCGGAAGCGACCACACTCGATGACTTTCCCTTTCTTCACTTTCACGGCTCCGAGACCATCGCGGAAACGGACGGCAACGTGCCAATCATCCCAACCGATTCCTGGTGAGATAAATAGTTCATGTGCACCGGCAAAGTGTCGTGCCACAGTAGCGAGCGCACGGTTACGCAATTTAAACTGAATTGCATAGTAACTAATGACAAGCGCAATGAGCAATGCAAAAATAGGGACAGTCGCACCGGTAATCATCCATAATGCATATGCACCGTAATAAGCAGAGAACAAGTACGGATCAAACGTTCCGATGACACCCCAGCCAATCCACTTTTTCGAAAATGGCTGTAGCGCTTGCGTCCCGTAAGCGTTGAATAAGTCGACCGTGACGTGTAACAACACAGCGATTTGTGCCATGACCCATAGGGAGGCGGGATTGACGCCAAGCACCGTACCGATGACGGCACTGACGATAATCGGCCAAGCAAGCAGTGCGGTGATTCCGTGTGAACGACCGCGATGCTGGCGTAAATACGTACTATTTCCTTTTAACTTAAAGACGGTGTCGAAGTCTGGTGCATGCGAGCCGACGAGAGCCGTGGCTGTCATGGCCAGAAACATCTGTGCATCACCTGACACCTCCGGGCTGAGCGTCGCGATGGCACTTAAACCAAGTCCCATACCAATGTGTGTCGCAGTATCCAATGTGCTTCAGCACCTCCATCAATATATACAAAATCACGTCATCTGTTCTTAATAATCATACAATATTTTTAAAACGAGGGGAAACACAATGCTTAATCTTGATAAATTGTTCACAAATTATAATATTCATCAATTCAATGAGGAATTGGTCACGTGGTTCAATCGTGAAAAGCGTGATTTACCTTGGCGTCATGCGAAAAATCCATATCGCGTCTGGGTGAGTGAGGTCATGTTACAACAGACGCGGGTCGACACGGTCATCCCATATTACAACCGTTTCATGGAACGATTCCCGACACTTGAGGCGCTCGCTTCCGCCGAGACAGAGGAGGTCGTCAAGTATTGGGAAGGTCTCGGTTATTACTCACGCATCCGAAACTTGCACGAGGCAGTCAAAGAAGTCGCTTCTGTTTATGATGGCATCGTCCCCGAAGAGAAGGAACGTTTCGAAAAATTGAAGGGAGTCGGCCCTTATACGACGGGAGCGGTGTTGTCGATTGCTTACAACCAACCGGAACCAGCAGTCGATGGGAACGTCATGCGCGTCATGTCGCGACAATTCGGGATCTATGACGATATCGCCGTACCGAAGACGCGTAAACTATTTGAACAAGTCGTTCGTCGTTTGATGGACCCGACTCATGCGTCTGATTTTAATGAAGGCGTCATGGAATTAGGGGCGACGGTCTGTACACCGAAAAATCCCATGTGCTCGCTTTGTCCGGTCCAAGACACCTGTTATGCGTATGCCCACCACGTTCAAGATGAGCTGCCGGTGAAAACGAAAAAAGGAGCGGCACGTGTCGAAATGTATGACGCGCTATGTATCGAAAAAGATGGGAAAGTCGCCTATGAACAACGACCAGAAAAAGGACTGCTCGCTGGGATGTGGCAATATCCGCTTACCGAACGAGGAACGGGGGAACAGGTAAACGGAACTTATCTCGGGCAAGTGAAACACGTCTTCTCCCATATCGTTTGGTATATCGATTTATATCGAGTCGATACGCTCCCGACCGATGATGTCGTTTGGTTAGACGCCTCAGAGCGCGAGGTGAAGACGGTTTCTGTGGCTCAACAAAAACTAGAACGATTGGCAGGTGGTGAAAGTGAGACGATTTGATGTAGAGTCGACATACGATACGGCGGTTGATACGCTATGGGATCTATTACAGGATGCTTCGCTTTTGACGAAGCTGACAAAGTTTCCTAAAGTACGTCTAATGGGGGATGGTGCCTCGGTCGAAGGCAATGAAGTGAAGTTGTTAATAGGGGTCGGTCCAATAGAATTGCCCTGGAATAGTGCCATCACGATTTCAGGAAACAGGGCGTTCTGTGATCAAGGGAAGACACTGCCGTTTCCGTTCAAACGGTTCACGCACGTGCACCGAGTCGAGTCGCGTGACGGAAAGGCGGTCATGATTGACGAAGTGACGTTCGATAGCTATGTTCCGAACATACTCGTCGAATATTTCGTGCTTCGTCCGATGTTTCAGGAACGGGCACGGGCCTTCCAAAAAACACTAAATTCATGAAAATAAGAGATTTCCTTTTTCATTGGTTCTGAAAGTCGCTATAATTAAATATGAGAATTGTATAGCATCACAGCGGAAAGGAGGAGCTTATGAGCTTATTTCCCAAAGCAGGTAGCAAAATCGAGATACAGAGCTACAAGCACAACGGAACTTTGCATCGCGTTTGGGAAGAAACGCTCGTCCTTCAGTCGTCAAAAACGGATATGATCGGATTCAACGACCGCATCATGGTCAGTGAATCAGACGGTCGGCAATGGAGAACGCGTGAGCCGGCAATTTGCTACTTTTCATCTGAGTATTGGTTCAATGTCATCTGTATGATTCGCGAAGACGGGATTTACTACTACTGTAATCTAGGTTCGCCGACTACATTTGATGGGGATGAACGTGCCATCAAATATATCGATTACGATTTGGACATCAAGGTGTTCCCGGATATGTCGTATACGATTTTAGATGAAGATGAATATGAGCGGCATCGTCGCGAGATGAATTATCCGAAAGCGATTGATCGAATCTTGAAGCAGAACGTGCAAGAACTGATCAACTGGATTCGAGGACGGAAAGGGCCGTTCAACCCAACATTCGTCGATGAATGGTATCGCGAATACGAAGCACGTTACCGGAGATGATTCCTCATCTCCGCTTTTTTTCTTAATGAAGGAGGAACTATGGGTAGTATTAAACGTTATCTGCAATTTGTTAAACCTTATAAAAAACAAATTGCCCTAACGATTTTCGTCGGGATTTTAAAGTTTTCGATTCCGCTCGGATTACCGTTACTTTATAAATATGTCATTGATAATTATTTAGGTGATGATGCGCCGAGACAGGACTATACGACGCTTGTCTGGTTATTCAGTATCGTCTTCTTTGTCTTCCTCGTTCTCAAGCCACCAATTGAATACTTGCGTCAATATTTGGCGCAGTGGGCCGCGACCCGTGTCTTGTTCGATGTACGGAACAGACTGTTCGATCACGTCCAGAAGTTGTCGCTTCGCTTTTATTCAAACAATAAGACGGGGCAAATCATTTCGCGGATCATCAACGACGTCGAACAGACGAAAGACTTCGTCATCACCGGCTTGATGAATATTTGGCTCGATATGATTACGATTTTCATCGCTATTGGAATCATGTACACGATTGATCCACAACTCACACTGATTGCCATCTTACCACTTCCGTTCTATGCATTTGCGGTCCGTTATTTCTATGGACGGTTGCGTCGCTTGACGCGTGAACGCTCGGCAGCGCTCGCTGATCTTCAGGGACATTTGACGGAACGTGTGAACGGGATGGCGGTCATTCGAAGTTTTGCGCTAGAGCCTTATGAAAACAAGGCGTTCGAACAACAGAACGGCGGTTTCTTGAATGCGGCGCTTAAACATACGAGTTGGAACGCCAAAACGTATGTCGTCGTTTCAACCATCACAGATATCGCGCCGATCCTCATCTTCACAACGGCGTCGTGGCTCGTTATTCAAGAACAGGTAACGCTCGGTACGCTCGTTGCGTTCATTGCTTATATTGACCGTCTCTATGCGCCGCTCGGACGTCTCGTCAACTCGGCGACGACACTCACGCAGTCGGTCGCTTCGATGGACCGTGTCTTTGAATTCTTGGATGAGACATATGATATCGAGGAGAAACCGAACGGATTCGTCCCACTGTCGACAGCAGGTAAAATCGATCTTGAGCATGTGAGCTTTTCGTATGAGCAGGACGGGACACGGGCATTGAACGATGTGAACCTTCAAATTCGTTCTGGGGAACGCGTAGCATTCGTCGGGATGTCCGGTGGCGGAAAGTCCACACTGGTCAGTCTGATTCCACGCTTCTATGACGTGACGGATGGAAGTATCAAAATCGACGGGGTCGATGTACGTGATTTCAAATTGCGTGCGCTCCGTGACCAGATTGGAATGGTTATGCAGGATTCGGTCCTCTTCAGTGAGTCGGTCGCGATGAACATCCGCATGGGGAATCCGGATGCGACGGATGAAGAAGTCATCGCAGCGGCGAAGGCGGCTAACGCCCATGAGTTTATCTCGAAACTACAGGACGGATATGCGACACCGGTCGGGGAGAAAGGTGTCAAACTTTCCGGAGGACAAAAGCAACGACTTGCAATCGCGCGTGTGTTCTTGAAGAACCCTCCGATTTTGATTTTAGATGAGGCGACGAGTGCGCTCGACTTAGAGAGTGAAGCGATGATTCAAGACTCGCTTGCTCGTCTGACGAAAGGGCGGACGACGTTAATCGTTGCCCATCGCTTGTCGACGATCACCGACGCCGATCAAATCGTCGTTGTCGAGAACGGACAAATCATGGAGACAGGAACGCACGAAGAACTGATGCGTCGTCGTGGTGCCTATTATGATTTGTATATGATTCAAGATTTAGCCGTAGTTGAATAACGAAAAAGTCGAGGCCGTATAGGGCTCGACTTTTTTAGTGGTCTAAAAATCGTTTACGCACATCGGGGGAAGGGAGCGTGCACACTTCCTTCTTCCCGAATAGACGTGTCCGATGTTTGGCGAAGAGATCATATCCGCGATCACGAATCCATTTGGGTACGAATCGGATGAACCGGAGCAGGCGCCAACGGCCATCAAGGTGCTCGGCAATCCGAATCGCTGCGTCTGATTTTAAGTAAGGAACCCCTTCTTCAATGTAGACGATGCTGTCGACTGATTCCGGGATCCGGTGTCGTGTTCGGAGCGACTGACCGACCTCGCTTTGGAGCGAAGCAAAGTGAATCGAGGCGTGTCGATCATGACGAATGATGAACTGGACACTGGCATCACAGAAATTGCAATCGCCATCAAATAAAACAATCGCAGGCAAGTACTTCGCCTCCTTCATCGTACTGTTTTACCGTTTTGTGTTCATGTTAAACGTCAAGCAGCGAGTTGGCGAGCAGGTTGCATCTTATACAGCGATACATAATACAAGTAAGCACCGAGGGCACCAAAGATAAAGATATACCCGCTCATGAAGATAGGACCGATGAACGCACCGACGACAATACCGGCTGCCGCGACGAGTTTGGCACCATGGAACGTCAGGCCACCGAATGCAAGATAAGAAGCGCGTCGTTCGGGGTCGAGCAAATCGATTTGTTTCACTTGTCGAATCGGAGAGTAGAGAAGTTCACCAATTGTAAAGATGATCGCAAGTGCAGCGAGAACGATGAAGGAATTCATCGATGTGATGGCGGCATAGGCCGTCACGTACAACGATAATCCGACGAAGAAGACGGCTTTCTCTTTAAACCGCTTGACGAATGCGGTGACGGCGAACGTGATGGCGACGACGAGCAACGTGTTTTCAAGTTGCATAAAAGCCATCATGCGTACCCCGTCAAATGGTATTCCGAGAATTTGTCGACTTTCAAATGACTCGGCTAAATGGACACCGATGTAATTCGCCATATGAAACTCGGTCGAAAAGACGAGCATACTTCCGAGGACGAAGGTGATCCAACGACGGTCGCGCAACGCGATTTTATAGTTTTCGATGACCCCGTGAATCGGATTTGACGGAGTCGAACGGTTCCCAGTATACGTATCGACCAAATAACGTTGAAGTACAATCGTCGTGATTGTAAGAACGATTGTCATGCCGATGAAGAGAGCGAAGCGATGGTCTCGATAAAAGGCACCTCCAAGCATGACGCCTCCTGCGATGGCCAAATTGACGAGCCAATAGTCATATACATAGATGGCTTTTCGATTCGACTCCTCCATTGAATCGATGACGATCGCCTCGAGTGCCGGATAGTTCAACCCGTTCGACACGGCATGCCCGAAGTAAAGGATGGCAACGACGAGTGCCCAGTTATTCGATGGGTGAATGGCGACGGTCATACCAAGAAAACAGATGATTTGAATCACCTGACCAATTTGTAAGATAACCTTCCGATTGAAACGATCGGAGAAGTACCCACCGAATAGGCCGGTCAAGTAGCCGACGATCACGAATGACGTCATGATAATTCCAGCGGGCACTTTGCCAAGTTCTTCTGAAAAGTAGAGCGCCATGAATGGGAAAATGGCAGAGCCAACAATCCGAATGCAAAATCCGCAAACGAGTCGCAAGCGGACGTTTAATGGAAAATCCTTAAATTTCATATTCTGAGCACCTCCTTGGTTCTACTGTAATGGGGTACGATACATGAAAAAAAGAGACATTTTTAGTGAAGATGTCCCCTTTTAGGCAATAAAAAAGAGATGCTCATGCATCTCTTTCTCACAACTGTGCAAACGAGCGGTTGACCGCTTCGATTGTCTCGTCGATATCTTGTTCCGTATGTTCTGTTGTGAGGAACCAAGCCTCATATTTCGACGGAGCCAAGTTCACACCGTTTTCAAGCATCAACTTGAAGAAACGTCCGAACTTCTCACCGTCTGATTTCTCTGCACCGTCGTAATCAGTAACGATTTCATCCGTGAAGTATACCGTGAGCGCTCCCTTCAAGCGGTTAAGCGTGATGGTCACATCATGTTTGTTCGCTGCTTCACGGATCCCTGCCTCAAGTCGCGCACCGAGCGTGTCTAGTTTTTCATAAACGCCAGGCTGTTCGAGCACTTCGAGACAAGCGATTCCCGTCGCCATCGAAGCCGGGTTTCCTGCCATCGTGCCGGCTTGATATGCAGGTCCGAGTGGTGCGACCGTCTCCATGATTTCGGCTTTTCCGCCATAGGCACCAATCGGTAGGCCGCCACCAATGATCTTCCCGAGCGCCGTCATATCCGGTTCAATTCCGTATACTTGCTGAGCACTTCCGTATGTGAAGCGGAATGCTGTGATGACTTCATCATAGATGACGAGAGCGCCATGTTCGTGCGTGATGTCATTAACAGCCTGGAGGAAACCTGGCTTCGGTTCTACGATTCCGAAGTTCCCGACAATCGGCTCGACGAGAACACATGCGACCTGGTCTCCCCATTCCTTCATCATCTCGCGATACGCTTCGATGTCGTTGAATGGGACGGTGATGACTTCTTTAGCTGTGGCTTTTGTCACACCTGCTGAGTCTGGAGAACCGAGTGTTGCCGGACCACTACCTGCTGCAATCAGCATGAGATCCGAATGTCCGTGGTAGCAACCGCTGAATTTCACAACGAGTTCACGACCGGTATAAGCACGGGCGACTCGAACTGTCGTCATCACGGCTTCTGTTCCAGAGTTGGTGAATCGTACCTTATCCATAGAAGGAATGGCTTGTTTTAGTTTCTTGGCAAACTCGACTTCAAGACGGTGAGGTGTTCCGTATAATAAACCTTTTAAAGAAGCGTTCATAAGCGCTTCATGAATGTGTGGGTGGGCATGGCCCGTAATGATTGGACCGTATGCCGCCAAATAATCGATGTAACGGTTGCCGTCTACATCATAAAAATAGGCACCTTCGCCGCGTTCCATATAAACAGGGGCGCCGCCACCGACCGCTTTAAATGAGCGGGATGGACTGTTGACACCTCCGACGATGTGAGTGAGTGCATCTTGGTATAATGCATCGGATGACTTACGATTTGATGAAGTAGTCATATGTATTGCCTCCTTATTCAAATTCGCACTTATTGTATCATAGCCGTCAACCGCATAAGCTCAGTGTTTGACGAGTAGTTGAGAAATCAGTACACTATTTATAAAGATTACTATGTAAGAAATAAGTTAATGTTCAAAACTATTTCGCATGAATTTTATAGAAGAAATGAGGGATTGACGTGGGAAGCGAAATGCTTGACCATGCTGTTCAGTCGCTCCGGGAACATGGAGTCAGAATGACGCCTCAGCGCCAGGCCATTTTGGAGTACCTCGTCACGGAGCACAGTCACCCGACAGCGGATGACATTTATAAGGCACTTGCCGCACGGTTTCCAAACATGAGTGTGGCCACTGTATATAATAACTTGCGCGTCTTTAAAGAAGTAGGTCTCGTTCAAGAGATGAACTACGGGGACGCCTCTAGTCGCTTTGATTTTGTGACGTCGAAACACTATCACATCATTTGTGACACGTGTGGAAAGGTCGTCGACTTCAACTATCCGGTATTAGATGAAATCGAATCGGTCGCATCTCAATTGACGGGGTTCAAAGTCGATCGTCACCGTCTTGAAGTGTACGGAACGTGCCCGTCTTGCCAATCTGAGCAATCACAAACACATTAAAAACCACATCCGAATATTCGGATGTGGTTTTTTGTATCAGTCCGTTTGTTGCGACTGACGCTTGTTATATTTTTCATCAAACTCTTTACCTTCAAGTGAGCGGTCAATTGTGAGCGGTTCGTCACAATGCATACATAAGTCAACGCGCCCGAGCATCTTCGTCTCTTTTTCGCAGTTCGGACACGTGACGATGATTGCTTTTGTCGAGGCCATCCCGACGATGAAGTAAAGGGCAGAGCTTGCGAGCACCATGATAAATCCAAGGAGCATGAAAATAATCATGAGCCAAGTAATGGATTTAGCGAGAAGCCCGAGATACATGACACCGATTCCGCCAAAAATCAGGAGTAATGCTATATTACGTGCACGGTTGATTTTGTTCCCCCGTTTTTTCATAAGTGAATCCCTCCAATAGTCTGTCTCTATCATAGCTCATCTTCAAACGGGTGAGAAGTTCCTGCACTTTTTCGGCAGGAGTTTTTTGAAAAGAGGGCGAATCTTGTTCGTATCGAAAATGACAATCGTCATATATAGTCAACTTACGATTGGGAGAGAAGGGGTCCAGATGACGATGGAATATGCGACTCGCACTATTTATTCAGAATATGCTGCATTAAAAACAACACTCGGAATTATTGAAGTGAAGAAAAAACGAGCACGTGATCCGTTGACGGATCAATCGGATCGTCTGCTCATTGTCATTGAAGCGAGACCGGATCCATTTTGGACGGTAAAACATTATCAGGTCGGTCAAGAAAGAATCGTCTTGCACGTCGTGAGCGACTCGATGATGGACAGATGGATCGTCTTAAATGAAAACCGACGCGCGATTCATTGGATTGAAGACGGAATTGTTCTATTTGAACGGAATGAATACATCTTAGAGTTGCGACAACGAAATCGTAATTTAACGAATAGAGAACAACGTCTTCAACTGTCGCTTTCGTTTGCGAAACTATTGCGTCGCTTTGAAGATGGTCGCTACTTATTTTTAGAAGGCGAATTCCAAGACGCCTTTACCCAGATTCACCATGCGCTCACACACTTGGCGCGACTTTCGATTCTAGAGGCTGGAATTCATCCTGAAATTGTTTTGTGGGAACAAGTCCGAGCAATCGATCTGGAAATTTATAAGCTGCACGAAGAACTTGTCGGGGGACAAGAGACACTTGAGCAACGAATCCATCTTGTCGTGATTGGAATGGAACATTTGATTCAATCAAAAGTGTTGCCCGGCACACTATTATTACTTCAGACGATGCAAGAAAAAGAGGGGGCTTGGACGTTCTCCGAATTGATGGATCATCCAAACTTAAATGAGCTTCGTGTCGACCTCGGAAGTATCATCGGATTTTTAGTGAGAAAAGGATATGTTCGTACGGTCACGAGACCGACAAAGGGAGTTGGAGTAGAGGCGGTACTTTATGAGATTGCCTAATTTCCCTTATGTAAGCATGATGAGGAGACGATATGTCGCATGAAATTTTTGAAGTTTGGCATCGGAACGATTTTCATTCTATTTGTCACGTTTGTGATTTCCGTCGTTGTCGCTCTTTTTACGATGGGGGACCCGATTACACAAGGACGCCCCATTCTTTGGACGATTTGGTATATGGCGGCTCTGTTGATTGTATGTATGGGGCTTTACGATTTTTCTCCTTTAACGAACCATAAAGTGAAACGGGTCCTCGGTTGGGGAGTTTTATCAGGTGTTCTTGTATTCGCTTCTGTCAAAGGGTACTACATGTATCAAGATCATTTAAAAATCGAAGAGCGTGGTGTAGAGTTGATTGACTACCAGCCATTTACGAACTCAGATCGATTGGCGAAATTGAATCATCCAACATCCGTTTCATTCGTAAATGGCGTGCCACGGTTGGATGGTGCGACAGCCCTTTACCCGATGTATGCTTCATTCGTAGAGGCGGTGTATCCGAACTCCGGAACGTATGACCCGTATAATGATCAAGTTAGTAAAGTCGTCTCGACGACAACGCCAGAAGCGTATAGTCGATTGATGAACAATCAAACGGACTTGATTTTTGTCGCGGGTCCGTCCGATCGTCAGTTGCAAGTCGCCAAGCAAAAGGACGTATCTCTACATATGACACCTGTTGGTAGAGAAGCATTTGTTTTCTTCGTTCATGAAGATAATCCGGTCGAATCTTTGACGATGGAACAAGTCCGTGGAATTTATGCGGGTGACATTCGCAATTGGAAAGAGGTCGGTGGCAGCTCCGAAACCATTCGTGCTTTCCAACGACCAGAGGATAGCGGTAGTCAAACAGCATTGCAAAAGATGATGGGTGAACGAAAGTTGATGGAGGCACCGGTTGAAGATGTACCTCAAGGGATGGGTGGAATCATTCAGCAAGCCTCATCGTATCGAAATCATAAAAATGCGATCGGATTCTCATTCCGATACTATGCGACAGAAATGGTGAATGATCATAAGGTCAAGTTACTTCGTATAGATGGAATCGAACCGACCGTTAAAACGATTCAAGACGGATCCTATCCGCTGACCTCTGAATTTTACGCAGTCACTACGGAAGAAAAAGCAGAGCAATATGATGCTTTTCTAAAATGGTTAGGTAGCGATGATGGTCAGGCGTTGGTTGAAAAGTCGGGTTACGTTCGTCTTAAATGAAACAGGTGATCAAGGTTTACTTTTCGTCTCATTAGCGAAGAGTAAATCTTTTTTTAACTAAATCAGGCGAGAATTCTCCCTCCTTTCAGCGTCTCGGGGCGTAGCCCGGCATAGGTGGGGGATGAATCGCCCGGTCCAACAGTTTTCTCTCCCTATGACAGATGTTACGAACAAAAGTTCGTGATTCCGTCAGATTCTCCCTCCCCCTCCGCGGGTATCGGATGAGGAGGACACATCACGATCTTCTGGAGGGAGGAGAGAAAGACATGTTGAAAGCCTATAAATATCGGCTCCATCCGACGCCGGCACAGGCCGAGTTCTTCATCAAGACGATCGGCTGCGCCCGGTTCATCTACAACAAGCTGCTCGAGGACCGGATCGCCATCCGCGAGGAGGCGAAAGCGGGGATCGTGACGAGACGGAACCCGGCGACACCCGCATCCTACAAGCCCCTGTTCCCTTTCCTCGCCGAGGCGGACAGCCTCGCGCTCGCGAACGCGAAGCTGAACCTCGACACCGCGTTCGCGAAGTTCTTCGCCGGGACGGGCGGCTTCCCGGCCTTCAAGTCGAGACGGCGGTCGCGCGCCTCCTACACGACGAACAACCAGCACGGCACGATCCGCATCGAGGCGGGCAAGGTCCGTCTGCCGAAGGTCGGGTTCGTGCGGTTCACACAACATCGCCCGTTCGAGGGCGTCATCCGGTCGGCGACGGTCTCGATGACCAAGACGGGCAAGTTCTTCATCTCCATCCTCGTCAAACAGGACGATGCACCATGGATCCCAGCCGAAAACAAGGTCGGGATCGATCTCGGCTTGGAGCACTTCGCCGTCATGACGAACGACGCGATGGTCTCGGAGAAAATCGAAAACCCACGTTTCCTTCGACAATCCGAAGCGAAGGTCAAGAAGGCGCAACGGGCGCTGTCGCGAAAGAAGATCGGGAGCAAGAATCGTGAAAAAGCCAAATTATTTTTAGCTAAGAAACACGAAAAGATTGTCAACCAACGCAAGGACTTCCTTCACAAGCTGTCGAGACGGATCGTTGACGAGAACCAAGTCATCGTCGTGGAGACATTGACATCGAAGGACATGATGCAAAACCATAAGCTCGCCAAGTCCATCGGGGATGTCAGCTGGCATGAGTTCGTCCGTCAACTCGAATACAAATCAAACTTCTACGGACGGACGCTCATCAAGGCAGACCCCTGGTACGCATCGACACAAATCTGTTCTTCTTGTGGCGAGAAAGGTCAGAAGAAAGCGATGGACGTCCGTGAATGGACGTGTGCCTGTGGCGCGCATCATGACCGAGACATCAACGCGAGCATCAACCTGTTGATGTTGGCAAACTAAAACGAATTCCTTCAGGGTGGGAACCACCCGACGAGCTTGGTAAACAACCGTGGCTGGTAAGAGCACGGTCTTCCCAAGAAGCTCCCCCTTCAATTTGCGAAACAAATAAGTGGCGAGTAGTTCACATTTTATTGTTTTTTGTATTGACGAAGTGGTAAATAGAGATTATAGTTATAAACGTTGTCACGGCAAAAGATTATTTCAGAAAAATAATTTGTGAAAAAAGTTGTTGACGAAAACAATTGAAACGTGATAGATTAATGAAGTCGCCAAGAGCGGCAGACGAACTTTGAAAACTGAACGATGAGGCAAAAATAAGTTTTACCATTTTTGAATGAAGCGCAAGCTTCGTCAATTTAAGAGCTATATCAAATTCTTTGGAGAGTTTGATCCTGGCTCAGGA